>CAMNCZ010000010.1 GCA_946534775.1 uncultured Eubacteriaceae bacterium | reverse complement strand
ACAATATAAGGGACTGAACCATTGAATATTATCATATTCTTAATGCGACAGCCCCGCTCAAAATCTAAAACCAAAGAAAAAGAGCACCCCCAAGCGGAGATGCTCCAAACTGCAATTATTTGCTTCTTCTGTTGATGTCTTCTTTGACCTTTGCTGCCTTACCTACTCTGTCTCTTAAATAGTTAAGTTTAGCACGTCTTACAATACCGTATCTTACAACTTCGATGCGGTCAACACGGGGAGAATGTACGGGCCAGGTTTTTTCAACACCTACACCGTAAGAAACACGTCTTACCGTGAAAGTTTCGCGAGCACCGCCGCCCTGTCTTTTAAGTACAACGCCTTCAAACATCTGAATACGCTCTCTTGTACCCTCGACTACCTTAGCATAAACGCGAACCGTATCGCCCACGTTAAACTCGGTAACATTTTCCTTTAACTGTTCGTTTTCAATTTCTTTAATAATGTTGCAATTCATAAGGCTTTGCCTCCCTTTCATCATAAATGTTCATAAATGAGCCCTTTTGGCATTCATCAGCGGAACATTCGTACTCACAAAACAGTATTATACCATAACAAAATGTATAATGCAAGCAAAATTTTTAATTTTTTATTTATTTGGTAATTATTTTGAAAGATCTGCAAGCACAGCCTCAACATACTGCTGAGAATCGCTTACATACTTTTCCATTGCCTCGTCGGGCGTTTTGTTGCCGTGAACAACATCGGCCATTACCCTGTTTTTGATCTCGTCTATCTTGGTGCGGTTTTCCGAAAGGACCTTTGATGCAGGCGGTACGGGCGCGATCGAGTAGCACTGATGATATACATCAAGCGACTGAGTGATACGCGGGTCAAGCGCCATCGGGTCTGCCCAGGTCGTAATGGAATATTCGGGCGCATAGAAAGTTTTTTCAACATTTTTTGTAGGGTCTGCCTTCTGAGGAAGTGCGGTAATAGTACCGTCCTCGTTTGCCTGATAGTGTATGCCCTCTACACCGTAAGTGAAAAGTTTCTGGCCCTCACCGCCGTCGTGCGAGAAGAGTATAAGATGTTCAAACACACCCTCGGGGTTTTCACATTTTGAGTTGATGACCATTGCAAGCGGTGTACGGCCCGTATATCCGCCCGTAGATTTAACTTCCGCAATGGCGGGCATAGCGGCAAGCTTGCTACCCGGTGCGCTGTCCTCAAGCTTAGCACCCCATGAACCTGCCCAGTAGTTGAATGCGCCTACAAGGTTGTTTTTAAATTTTTCGCGGCAGGACTTTGTATCGTTTGTGATAACTTCCTGGTCGATAAGACCCTCTGCGTAAGCATCGCGGAAACGCTGCATTGCCGCTTTCATATTCTCTTCCGAGAAACCGTCTACCCAAACTCCGTCTGCGTTTTTATAAAAATCGGGGGTAGCATCCTGATAAAATTCTCTCATAAATATATCATAAGGTTCATCGCCATTAAGCACACCCGCTGCGGTAATGGGGATTATATCGTTGCCCCTTGCCTTGAATGCACGCAGCATATCAAGGAAGCCCGCATAATCGCTCGGCATATCGATACCTGCTTCGTCAAGCCAATCCTGTCTTACATAAGTTACCGTACCGTTGCCCGCAACAGTCGGGAAACCGTAAAGCTTGCCGTCGATTTTAAGACCCTCTATATAAGTGGGGTCAACAATGTCCTTTGCGGGGGCTGTAGTTTTTTCCCACGCCCTTGTCATATCCCAGAGGTTTCTGTCTGCCGCATTCTGCGGATAGTAAGCAGCACCCATCTCAATTACATCAGACGGCTTGCCCGTTGCAAATTCGAGTGTCACTTTTTCATAGTACTGGTCGTGATCGGGCTTGTTGAGTGTAAGCTCTATGCCTGTCATTTCCTTATACTTTGCAAGCACATCCTCAACGCCGTTTTCAAACGACATACAGCTGTCAAACGTCATAGAGATAGATTCGGGCTTGTTATCCTCAACAACCTCTTCTTCCGCCTGTTTGCCGCAGGCTGTCATACCCGATGCCATAACAACGGCAAGACCTAAGGATGTAAGTTTAAGCAATAAATTTTTCTTCATATTAAGTACCTTTTTATTTCCTTTCTTGATTTGGTTTAAAATTTATGTTTAAAATTCTTTAAAACTTTAAATTGATAAATGGCGATATTGCATAAATGATAATTTACAAACTCTAAACTTTCACATCTAAACTCTTACAATTCTACATTTTACCATTAAACAAGCCGAAATTCAAGTAACCAAATACCTAAAATTTCGGCTTGTTAAAAAATAAATTTGTGAATTTTTTATGAATAACACCGTTGACGGTTTAATTTGCGGCCTTTACCTTTATCCACAGTTCGGAAAGTTTCTTTTTAAGCACTTCGTTATCGTGGAATATTTCGTCTTTTTCATAGCCCTCGCGGGGGATATAGGCGGTGTTGCCGTAAAAATCGCCGTTTTCGCCGCTGAGTTCTTCAAGGACCTCTTTATTTGACGAGCTGTAGCCTACCGTAAGGCTGTTGTCAAGCGAAGGTTCATAAGTAAGGATATAGTTTATAAACTCGTTTGCAAGTTCGGGGTTTTCGGCATTTGCGGGGATGACCATAGCATCCGACCAGATGTTTGTACCCTCGTTTGGCATAAAGAAATCCATATCCTCGTTTTCTTCAAGTATATAAGCCGCATCACCGCTGTAAACCACCGCGATATCCTTGTTGCCGTTTGCCATTGCATCGATAACTTCATCGGTAACATAAGCGGGTTCCATAGTGTCGTTAAGGGATTTAAGCCATTCAAAGGCCTCGTTTATCTCGTTTTCGTCCTCGGTGTTCATCGAGTAGCCAAGCGCCTTGAATGCCACCATAAACGCATCTCTCTCGGAGTCATAGATATAGATATTGCCCTTGTACTTTTCATCGCGCAGTATATTATAGCCCTTTTCTTCAAGTTCCGCCCTGTCAACATTGTTTTTGTTGTAAACAAGGCCCACACTACCCCAGAAATAAGGTATGGAATAGGTATTATCGGGGTCGTAGCCCAAACCTTTAAGGTTGTCGCACAAGTTATCGAAATTTGTTATCTTGCTTTTGTCTAACGGCTGAAGGCGGTCCTCCGCGATAAGGCGTTCTATCATATAATCCGATGGTACGAGCACATCGTAGGCCTCACCTGCCAGCAGTTTTGTATACATCATTTCGTTTGAATCGAAATAATCCGATATTACCCTTACACCATACTCTTCCTCAAAATTTGCGATAGTATCTTCGCCTATATATTCACCCCAGTTGAAAAGCTTGAGTGTGCCCGAGCCGACATTTGCCTCACTGCCCGCATTTGCGGCACCCGTGCCGCCCGAACTTTGTCCGCAGGCGCTTACGGACAATGCCAGCACCAAAGCGGTAATTACAGATAAAAACTTTTTCATATTGTACTTCTCCTTTTGTTTTTAATATTTCTTATTTTTTCGATTATTACGGGCACCGTGTTTATAACAACAAGCACTGCCGTAATTATTGCTATTATTACCGTAGAAAGCGCATTTATTGACGGATTTACGCGCTTTGACATAGTGTACACCATAATGGATATGTTGTTTACGCCGCTGCCCGTTACAAAATAGCTTATGACAAAATCGTCAAAACTCATTGTAAAGGCTATAAGCGCGCCCGAAACTATGCCCGATGTTATCTGCGGCACAATTACCTTTGTTATTGCCTGTATCGGGGTACAGCCGAGATCCAGCGCCGCATCGAGCAGGTTCGGGTCAAGCGAGCGCAGTTTCGGCATTACGCTTAAAATAACATAAGGTATGCAAAACATAATATGCGAAAGCAGCAGCGTCATAAACCCTTTTTTTACCGCAAGCGTGCTGAAAAACATCAAAAGGCCTATACCCGTCACTATATCGGGATTCATTATCGGCATATCGTTTATCTGTTCCACCGCCGCTTTTATTATACGGTTGCTTTTTGAGAGACCTATCGCCGTCAGTGTGCCGACAAAGGTCGATACGATGGTCGCAAGCACCGCTATTGCAATAGTATAAAAAATCGAATGTACCATATCCTTGTTATGGAACATTTTTTGATACCATTGCAGCGAAAAGCCCGAAAAAGTACTTAACGATTTTGAATTGTTAAACGAAAACACTACCGTATATACTATAGGCATATAGAAAAACACAAGCATTGCAAGGATATACAGCCTGCGTATCGTACTTCCTTTTTTCTTTTTCGGTTTTATGTTATTTTCGTTTTTCATAATGCCGCACCCCCTTCGGGATCCGTCTTTTTATCTATATATCTTGTGATATACATAGAAATTATTATCACCGCCGCCATTATAAGCGATATGGCGCTGCCAAAACTCCAGTCGCCCGCGGTAAGAAACTGATTTTCGATAACATTGCCTATCAGCACATATTTTCCGCCGCCCAGTAATTTGGGGATAAAAAAGCTTGAAACAGCGGGCAGAAAAACAAGTGTTATGCCGCTTATCACGCCCGGCAGACTCAACGGCAGTGTCACTTTCAAAAAAACCTGCACGCGGTTTGCACCAAGGTCCGCCGCCGCCTCCAGATAGCTTTTATCTATCTTTTCAAGTGAATTGTAAATTTGCAGTATCATAAACGGTATAAAATTGTAAACCATACCGAGTACCACGGCAAATGTGGTTTCCAGCATTTTAAACGGGCCAACGCCGAACAAGCCGAAAAATGTATTCAAAAGGCCTTTGTTATCAAGCATACCGCGCCAGGCGTAGGTGCGCACCAGCATATTTATCCAGGTAGGTATGGTAGTGAGCAGCACAAGCTGTATCTTAAAGCGCGATCTTGCCATAGCATAAGCCGCAGGATAGCCGAAAAGTATGCAGAAAAAGGTTGTCAGCACCGCTATCACAAGCGATCGTTTAAGCACTTCTCCAAATACGGGATCGCTGAAAAAGCGTTTGAAGCTGTCAAGCGAAAACATAAAGTTGCGTACCGAGTTGCCCTCTTTTGTAAAGGCATATATAAGTATCATAAGCATAGGCACCAATATCATTACCGCTGCCCACACTATGTAGGGGTACACGAACCTGCGCAGTACTTTCATTATCGTCCGCCCCCTTCTTTATGCATTATATGCAGATCGTTCGGCGTAAAATCCAGCCCCACGCGCATACCCTCTTCATACTTGTCCGTGGTATCTATTTTATACTCGTAACCGCGTGTTTTAAAGGTTATTTTATACTTGCCCGTTTCTATGTTTTCGGGATCGAAACTGTATTCCACATCGGTGACTGCGACCGCATCTTCGCCGTCGTTTGTCCAGGCCTGAGCATTCGCCCAGGTTTTCAGGTCGGTATCAAGCGCGATACTCTCTTTTATATCATCTATGGTCTTGTATATATTAACGGCATAGATAGTCTCATTTTTGGCATCTACCTTGTTTACGTCATCTACTATCATTTCAACGGTGGTCATTGTACCCGCCTGCGTAAAAAACGTAACGGGATATCGGCCTTTTTCGGCCTTTATCTCATATTCCACCTTTGATATGGAAACAAGTTCCTCTGTTGACGTTTTCCAGGCCTGTGCATCGGCGCGGGCGATTATATCGGCCTTTGTCAGTTCCTCTATATCCGTAACATCCAAATAAAAATCGTTCGCACTCATTTCCTCGTCGGCAGCGGGATTGCAGACGGGCTTGCTGTCGGAAACGGTCATTTCAACGGTGATGCTTGTGCCGCTTCTCGTTTCCACAATGGTCTCGTAATGCACGCCTTTAAACAGCACCGAACGCACGGTACCGTTCAGTTTTCCCGCATTTACGGGCACTATATCAAGGTCCTCGGGGCGGATGACCACCTCAACGGCCTCGTTTTCCGCAAAACCCGTATCCTCGCATTCAAACAGCTTATCCTCAAAAATAACCTGCCTGTCGGCTTTCATAATGCCGTCAATAATATTGCTTTCGCCTATAAAATCGGCAACAAAGCGGTTTTTCGGCTCGTTGTAGATATCCGTGGGCGTACCCGTCTGCAATATCTCGCCGTTTCGCATTACAACTATCTTGTCGGACATCGTAAGCGCTTCTTCCTGGTCGTGCGTTACAAAAATAAAGGTGATGCCGACTTCCTGCTGGATCTTTTTAAGTTCCAGCTGCATTTCTTTCCTTAATTTTAAATCGAGTGCGCCAAGCGGTTCATCAAGCAGCAGCACTTTCGGCTCGTTGACAAGTGCGCGGGCTATCGCAACACGCTGCTGCTGGCCGCCGCTCATTTCACTCACCCTGCGCTTTCCGAATTCTTCAAGCCCCACAAGTTTTAGCATACGCATAACTTTCTGTTCGATTATATCACGCGGTTCTTTTTTTATTTTAAGTCCAAAGGCGATATTGTCGTACACATTAAGGTGCGGAAAAAGCGCATATTTCTGAAAAACCGTGTTTATCTCGCGCTTATAAGCGGGTACACTTAAAATATCCTTCCCGTCAAAAAGCACCTCGCCTTGTGTCGCATCCAAAAAGCCGCCCAAAATACGCAAAAGTGTCGTTTTGCCGCAGCCCGACGGCCCGAGAAGGGTCACAAACTCGTTTTCGTAAATATCAAGGTTTATACCCTTTAAAACTATCTCCCCGTCAAATTCTTTTACTATATTTTTAAATTGAATCAGTTTTTTCAATTTTTGTCCCCCTTATTCTCTCCTTTTGGATAAAACCACCCATACGATCGATACCGCGGCAAACAGTGCCGAAATTTCAAGTCCGCTGTAAGCGCCCGTACTTACATAATCTATAAGTATATCGTGTTTGCCCGCAGGCACATAAAAGCCCATAAAACCGTCAAGAATATCCTTGTACTCGCTTTCTTTGCCGTCGATGTAAAGCCTGAGGCCTTTGTCGTAAGCTATTGAGGCAAACACAAGCCTTTCCCTGTCAAAATTACTTTGGGCGGCTATATTTCCCTTTTCAAGCCTTATATTTTCAAGCGCGTTTTCGTTTGCCTTGCGCGAAAGTTCCGCAAACGCTTCATCATCAAGCAGATAAAGGCTCGGCCTTTCTATTGTTGTATCAAGATAGGAAATATATGACAGGTCGATAATATCGCCTTCTTCAAACCAACCCAAGTCTTTATACTCGTTTTTCATCTGCAAGATAGGGATATTAATGCCGTTTATATACCACCCGCACATTTTTGAAACGACCGCGTTTTTGGCAAAATCCGCATTTAAGACGGTACTGTAGTTGCCCGCCTTTTCAACCCTGTAACTGAATTTTACCACACCCGTTTCTTCGGGTGTTTCGGCAAGCAGTTTATCTGCGGGTTTATTGACAAGCCGTATATCCAATATATCGTCTCTGCCGCCGCCTATCTCGCAGTTTACCGCCTGTACATCATTAAACCATATCATTTTATACAGGTCAGGCCGCAGCGAAAACATATTATCCTCATCAAGTTTCTCTATATCCGCCTTTTCGACAAACATATTTTCAAACATTTTTTCGCGGTTTGTAAAAAATTCTCCCTTACGGTAGTCGGGGTGATACTCCGCCATATCCGTCACCGCAAACAGCAGCGGAAACACCAAATTATTTTTATAAAAAACGGTATCGCCGTATTCCTTGAATTTTTCGTAATATCCCGTTGTAAGACGGGCGGAATTGAAATACATACGTCTGTCCGTGCTGTCGTCGATATAGTCGTTTTTATCCATAACGCCGAAATATTTTACATTAAACAGCGAGTCCGTCACAATATCCTGCCCTATCGGCAGCAAAACCTTATTTTCCGAAAACAGCATAACACCGAGCATACTCATAGTGTTGAACGTCTTTTGGTTTGCAAGCGAAGAAAAATGGTTAAGCGCATTGTTTCCTATCGACATAGACACGTTGTAAGTGCCTTTCTGGTCGATATCGCTGCGGTAAAACGAATCATCTTCCTTAAAAAGTTCATCAAAAGCGTTTTTGTAAGCCGTGGTGTATTTTATATAATCGCTGTGGGCGCCGTACACGTCCCAAAGGTTTATTATCCTTATGTTGTTTATTGTTGCAATAAACATCTCCGATATCACTATAACTGCAAAAACAGCCGTTTTTTTGTTTGTGCAAAATACGGTGCAGTATACCGCAAGCAGCACAAGTATCGCCGCAAGGCTTAAAAGATAATATTGATTTATTTTGTCGATAACGCCCAGATTGGCTGCCGCAAAAATAATAACAGCCGAAACGGCAAGCCTTTTTTTACCCAAAGCATTGATATTTTTAAGCGAACGTGCGGCAAATATTATCAAAAACAGCACTGTACCGTATAAAAATCTGCCGTCAAAGCCCGTCGGCGCCCTGAACAGATGCCATACCACATAAAGCGGCTGCAGCAAAAGGCTCAGCATAAAAAGCAGTAATACCGCCGCAGCTGCCTTTTTTTCGCGTTTCGGGATATTTTTATTAAACAGCCCCGCCACAACAAGCAGTATCACCGCCGTACCGCAGTAGGCGTTCGGGTAGCCGCTTGCCGTATAGTAACTCATTATATGGGTAAAGGTAAAAGCAATATCCTGCGGCGGAAATTTAAACAAACTGCTGTCCGTGCCTACCCCGACAACGTCGGTGTAAGTATTGGCTATAGCCGTAAGCGACGGCAGGATAACGAACATTGCCATACCCACCGCCAGAACCGCAGACAATGCGCAGATACCAAGCGCACGGTATACTGTTTTTTTATCACATTCCCACAAATAAGCGCAATAGATAAAATAAATTATCGCAAAAAGCCCCGACATATATGCCAGATAATAATTTGTTATAAAACAGCCCGCAGCCGCAGCCAAAAACAGCCCGAACTTTCTTTTTTGCAAAACTCTTTCAACGCCAAGCAGCAAAAGCGGCAAAAGCGCAGTGTTTTCTATCCACATCGGGTTTATTGTATACTTTACTATACAGGTGCAAAGCGCATAGCAAAGCGAAAACGCAATATTCAAAAAAAAGTTTTTTATATCGGCCGTTTTGCTTTTGTACATAAAAACGGAACAGCAAAATGCCGCAAAACCGACTTTTATAACAAGCACCGCAAAATAAACTTCCTGATAGTGTGTTTTATCAAAAAACAAAAAAAGCAGACTGAGGGGATTTGCCATAATATACAGCACAATAGCATATAAATTGCTGCCTAAGCCGCTTTTCCAGGTTATAAAAAAGTTTTCGCCGTTTTTTATTTGGTCAAAAAAAGCCGCCGTAACATCAATATACTGGCTTTGCAGGTCCGCCGTAAGCACGCTGCCCGTCCCGAATGGATATACTCCGTTCAGGGCATAAGCGATAAACAGCGCCGCAGCTGCCGCAAAAAATGCCGTAATATGCAGTTTAACGTTCAGTCTGTTTTCTTTCATATATTTACTCCGAATTTGTTTATATACCTATCCGTTTTTTTATCCGTTTTTTTATCCGTTTTTCCTCCAGGTAGCGGGCGCCGCAAGCACAAGCATCGGGAATATCTCCAGTCTGCCCGCAAGCATATCAAATATCATAACTATTTTTGAAAGGTCCGAATAATCCGCAAAATTGCGCGCAGGACCCACCCCCGCAAGGCCGGGGCCTATATTGTTGAGTGTAGCCGCAACGGCCGTGAAATTTGTGGTAAAATCCATATTATCACACGCAAGTATCAGCATGGAACCCGCAAAAATTATTGCATATATAAATAAAAAGTTATTTACCGTATTAAGTACTTCGTCATCCACCCTCTGTCCGTCCATTTTAACGACTTTCACGCTTCTTGGGTGTATCATTGAAAGCATTTTTACACTTGCCTGCTTAAAATAAATAACAAAACGTGCCACCTTTATACCGCCGCCCGTGCTGCCCGCGCAGGCGCCCGTAAACATAATTCCGACAAGCACCGTTTTTGCAAGTTCCGGCCATTGGTCAAAATCGACCGTAGAGTAACCCGTACTTGTCATAACCGACGATACCTGAAAAGCGATATGGTGGATATCGGGATATTGCTCGCCGCCCGTGTATTTCAAATTAAAGAAAATCGCAATGCAGGCAAGAAAATAAATCGCAAAATACCACCTTACCTCTTCTATGCCAAAGGCAGACTTTAGCCTGAAAGTACAGATATAGAAAAAGAAGTTGAAGTTTATGCCGAATATCAGCATAAATATTGTGGTGATATTTTGTATGGCATTGCTGTAGCCTGCCATACTGTCGGCTTTTATGCCGAAACCGCCCGTGCCCGCCGTACCGAATACATCGCAAAGCGCATCGAATATCGGCATTTTAAAAGCAAGCAGCAGTACAAGCTGTACCACCGACAGTACAAAATACATTGTATAAAGATATTTTGCCGTTCTCTGCATCCTCGGCACCAGTTTGCCCACCTGCGGTCCCGTGGATTCCGCGCGGATAAGATGGATACTGTGACCGCCCGCGATGGGCAGGATAACAAGCACAAACACAAGTATACCCATACCGCCCAGCCAATGGGAAAAGCTGCGCCAGAAAAGGTAGGCCTTAGGCATAGCCTCAACATCTTTTAAAATACTGGCACCCGTTGTGGTAAAGCCCGAAACTATCTCAAACATCGCATCAACGGGGCTTGGTATGGTACGGCTCAGCACAAATGGCACAGCGCCTATACACGAGAGCACCACCCAGCTGAGTCCCACAACGACATAGCCCTCGCGCGCATAAAACCGCGTATTTGCGGGCTTGCGCCTGGACATTACATAACCTATTGTATAAAACAGTACCGAAAGCGGGAAAAACAACAGCCCCGACCTTTCTTTATATATAAGCCCCACTACACCCGGCAGCAGCATAAACATCGCTTCCACCCTTATAACGCAGCCTATTATAAACCATATAACCGCATAATTCATTATTTTGTCACGCATTTTTTATTATTTGGCCGATATCTTCAAGCCCCGTACAATTTGTAACCACTATAACATTGTCGCCCGCCTGTATGGTATCTTTGCCGCCCGGGGTAATTATTTTGCCCTTACGGTTTATGGCGCATATAAGCACGCCCTCTTTTATTTTAAGCTCCATAATGGGGATATCTATTATATCTTTTTGTGTATCCTTTACTTTAAACTCTATCGCCTCTGTCTGCTCGTTTATGCGATAAAGCGTTTCTATATTGCTGCCGCGCGAGTTCTGTATCGTGCGCACATAGCGTATAATACGCTCCGCAATAATATTTTTGGGGCTTATAACACTGCCTATCGACAGATTTTTTATAACATTGTTAAATGTTATTTTATTTATTTTTGTGATAAGCTTCGCATCCGACACCTCGTTTGCATAAAGCGAAAGCATTATATTTTCCTCGTCCATATCGGTAAGGCTGACAAAAGCATCCGTCTTGTCTATCTCCTCTTCGTGCAGAAGGTCCTGATTTGTGGCATCTCCGTAAATTATCTTTACATCATCTAATTTTTCCGCAAGATACTCACAGCGCTTTTTATCGGTCTCTATTATCTTAACGCTTATCTTAGCCTGCGAAAGCATCTCCGCAAGGTAGTAAGCTACCGAACCGCCGCCCGCTATCATAACGTTTTTTATGGGCTTTGACACGACCCCGATACGCTGGAAAAACATTGTCATCTCGGAAATTGGTACTATAAAAGATACATTGTCCCCCACTCTTATAAAATCCTGGCCTTTCGGGATAATGGTCTCGCCGTTTCGTTCTATGGTACATACAAGCACATTTGGATTTACCTTTGTCCTTACATCCAGCAGACGTATACCGTCAAGCAGCGACCTGTCCGCAACTTTTATGCCGACCATATTTACCCTGCCCTTTGCAAAAACATCAAGTTCAAGCGCCGACGGCACCTGTATAAGCCTTGCTATCTCATGCGCCGCCTCACGTTCGGGGTTTACAAACATAGAAAGACCCAGTTCTTCTTTTATTATATCTATCTCGTTGTAGTAATCATAATCGCGCACACGCGCTATCGTGTGGCAGCGGCCGCCCTTTCTTGCAATAAGACAGCTTAAAAGATTTATTTCGTCCTTACTTGTTACGGCAATAAGCAGGTCCGCGCGTTTAAGCCCCGCGCTAAGCTGCACCTGATAACTGCTGCCGTTGCCCACAACACCCTGTATATCCAGTTTTTCCTGCAAGCGTTCCATTTTAAAGGCATTTGAATCTATCGCCGTCACTTCGTGCTTTTCTTTTACAAGCTGTTCCGCCAGCACACTGCCGACTTTTCCGCAGCCGACTATAACAATATTCATAAATTTTTTCTCCTGTCTGCGGCCCGAATATTTTTCGGGTCTGTCGATTTATATTGGGAAACACTGATTTAAGGTCGAAAAAATAAAATTTACAAAAATTATGGGCACTC
>CAMNCZ010000009.1 GCA_946534775.1 uncultured Eubacteriaceae bacterium | reverse complement strand
CCTCGAGCATTTCGTCCGTTATCCCGGTAAGGCGGGTTATAAAATCATCAACATAATAATAGCCGCTAACGCTTGAAAGAGGCTTGAAATCGTCGTCCTCGCCGTCGAAATCGTCGTCCTCGTTATCCGTAACATCTGAATAAAACCATTTTGTAGGCTTTATAAGACTACTAAACGTTTTGACTATCTCACCGTTAACGACTTTGACAGCGCCTAACTCAATAATATTGCAATAATCACTATCAAGCCCGGTTGTTTCTATGTCTATAACAACATAGTCGTTTAAACGCTCTATAACACTTTTGCCCTTTTGTGGCTTTTCAACTGGCGGCGTATCTATGTACCTATACATTTTACCGTCGTTAGAATATTGTAAACTGACACCCATTATTAACACTCCCTTTTATCATAGCCATATAGCAGGCATACGCCCGCTATATGGCTTATTTTATTACGTACAGTTTTATGCGTTCTCTTGCCCTTTATATTCTTGTTCGTTCAATTCAACAAGCATTTCGGCGCGCCCTATTAGGTTGTCTTGTTGTTCGTCGGTTAGATCGTTGAACAATTCGACAATGCGTTTTTGACGGTCTGATAATTTGCCATTATCAACAGCAGGCTTTTCCGATATGCTATTAGACCACCCCATTAAATAAGATGGGCTACACTTTAGTATTTGCGAAAGTGCGTATATTGTTTCGTGCTTTATATTCTTTATTTGCCCGTTTTCATAACGCTGCATTGTAGCCTCGGTTACATTTAATTGCTCGGCAATTTCTAACAAAGTTAACCCGAGAGCGTTTCGCCGTTCTTTTATTCTATCCTGCAATATTGCCATATCAACACCGCCTTTAACTATGTTATAATCTTATAATAACACAAACTAACGCAAAATGCAAGACATTTTCAGCAAAAATACAAAAAAACTTGAAAAAAGGGCTTGACAACTGAATTAAAGTGTGCTATTATAAACTTACGGGGTACGTAAGTTTGAGATTAAGGAGGTTGAAAGCATGAGCAGTTTATTTATAACTGATACCATCGCTCTTAGAAAAATGATGATTGAAAAGGGCTTTGTTAAGACGGTTGACCTTGCAAAAGCAAGCGGGATTGACAGAACTACACTCGGGAAGATACTAAAAGGCACGGCGCAACCGTCCTCGGACGCTATGTATAAACTTGTAGCGGCTCTTGACATTCCCCCACAGAACGCAGGTAATATTTTTTTTGCACGCAACTTACGCGTTACGTAAGTTAAAGCACAAAAGGGGGTTATAATGACAAAAGAACGATTTGTAAACAACTACTTGCAGCCGTTCACTATAGCATATGACAACAGTGTCATTGATGTAAGATACATTGACCGTATGGGGCATTATCAGCTTATCAATATAACGTTTGATAACGGTCGCGTCGTATCAATCGACGTAACGGGCAAGACCCGGCGTGAAATGTCGGATATGGTTTTTGAACGGCTGAACAAGCAGTAAAAGCAGGCTTTAATCATAGAAACGGAGTGATTTTATGAATAACAAGTCAGAGTTAGCATTTTACAAAGGCGTAATGCAAAGGACATACGGCGTCCTCGGCTGGGGCGAGGGCGAAATGCAGAATGAACGCGATATAAACGCGTGGGAAAAGAGCTCAATAACCGCCGAACAGGCCGCCGAATTAAGGAAATATAACAAAGAGCTCAAAAAGGCTTTGATCGCCATACAAAACAGCTAACCCGCTTTTGATTAGGGGCTTGCGCGGTTAAGCAAACCCCGTTCCAGCACGACGTACCGTTCAACAAGTTTTCAGCAGGCTTTTAACGCGAAAGCCGCCCCGCTTATCGAGTTTAGCACATTATACGCGGCGGGCTACAAAATAGGCGAAATGTGCGCGGCCTGCCGAATGGGCGATAGTTAGGCCGTACCCCTTGCAGATCGCCCCGTCGTGCTCCAGCGCGCAAGCGCAAATATCATCATATAGAAACGGAGCGATTTCATTATGACAGACCAAAAGGAACGGCTAAAAAAGATTTACGCCCTTGCGTTAGCGGGCGTTGACGGAGAGAAAACAGCGGCAAAAGCCATTCTTGATAAGCTGCTTAAAAAGTACGATCTTGATTTGTCCGATCTCGACGAGGACAAGATTAACGACTATGTGTTAGAATTTCACGGGAAAGAACAGGAGCAGCTACTTATACAATGTATATATAAAGTTACAAACAAGACAGACGCTTATTATCATTTGAAGTATAAGAAAAGTGGTAGGGCTTGCCGGACACAGCTAAAAGTGTACTGCACCAAAGCGGAAAAGGCCGAAATATTATTCTTGTTCGACTTTTATAAAAGGCTATGGGAAAAAGAACGCGCCGCCCTGCTTGTCGCATTCATACAAAAACATAGTCTTTTCGGAAACGCAGGCAAGGGCGAGCCGTCAAAGCGATATACAGACGACGAGCTCAAAAAGATATTTGCTTTAATGAATGGCTTATCAGACGACCAGCCGTTAAAGCAGCTTGCAGACAAAGGGGTGAACTAATAATGAGCTTTTATGTAAAACCGAACGCCGCCGAAGCGATCAGCTCCGACCTCAATATGACAGGCTCGCAGACGAACAAGTCTTTATACGTCAAAAAGGAATTGTCGGCGGCCGTCACAAAAGCTAATTCAGACATACGCAGCCTTGAATACTGGGTATGTAACGGCGAGGAATATGTATCAATTCATTACACCAACGGCCACGAGGCGACCGTTTGCATAACCGCCGACAGCCTCGCAGCAGCAGCGCTTGACGTATTCAAATACGTTGTAAATCATTAAGGGGGCGGCAGATATGAGCAACTATAATTTAGATATAGTAAACAAATTAAGGGATAAATCACAAAGGCAGATTGACAAGCTCGAAAGAGAATATCAAGAAACGGGCTCGTCAAGTACATACAGAACAATAAACAAGCATTACGACATAGTAAAAACGTGCGATCTTGCTTTAGAAGCACTTGACGGCGATTGTCATTTTTGCAAAAACCGCAACAGGCGGCTCGAGGACGCTATAAACAGATACAAAAAGCTGAAAGAAACAGGCAACACTATTGACATTGACAAGGTTATAAACGATCTTATCAATATTCGCTATTAAGGAGGGCGGGCTATGGCTGAAATGATATTAAAACCGAAAGCGGGCATAGAGCTAAAGCCCGCTAACGTTCCCGGGCACATAGCAGACGGGGCGGCTCGGGCGACGCTGCACGCTATGCAGCGTTATTTTTCAAGCCCCGCCGTACAAGCTGATTATAAAAAATGGCTCAAAGAACAAGCAGCCAAAGAAACGGAGTGATTTTATGAAAGTCATTTGCACAAGTGACACTTGCAAATATAACAAGAATTGCCGCGATTGCGTTTATAAAGGCACGCTTGTTTTGAACGACGACAACGAATGCGAATGTTACGAGCATTACAGAGACGCGCCCGAATATCAGACGATCTATTATAGGGCGTGCCAAAGTGACGGCAATACATACAAAAGGATAGCGAAAGGGCGCAAGACTTTATGTAATGGGTTTACGCTCTACTATGAAGCGAAAGACCTAACGCCCGAAACGTGGTGCACCGAGGAAGTATCGGGCGCCGTCGCACGGCTAAAGTGTTTTCAAAACGGCATATTTACAAAAAGAATGCGCGACACAATAGCACATTTGCCGTATAAAAACGTTAAAGACCTACCATACGAGGGCGACAGCTCGCTCGATAGCAACGGAGGGGCAAATGCAAGAAAAGACTAAAAAGAAAAAGGGGGCGGGCAAGATCAGACCCGAACAAATATTGCCGACGCTGCTAATTATAATCGACCTATTAGCGGCCGTCGTATGTTTCGCACAAAAGGACGTCAAAAGGGGCGTTTACTGGATAGCCGCCGCCGTTCTTAACGTGACGGTTACATTTTAGGGGGCGGCTATTATGTATAAACTGATAGATAGCATAGACGAGATACCAAAAGCAGAAATCACAAAAGAAAACCTCAAATTTACGTTAAGGACGGGGCGAAGTAAAACCAAAAAGGACGTATTCAGAAAAAGAAACATTACCGAGTATCGCGACGGTATGTTAACGCCTATCGGAGATATAAAATATAATGTTTGGAAAAGCGCCGTTTATCTTGTTATAAAACAGCAGCAGGAGCAACGGCTATTTAATGCGCTAATAGAATACTATAAAAACAGCCCCTCACCTGCTTTTAGCAAGGACTATGAAGCGCGGGCGCTGACGGCTTATATATCCGAGCTATACAATAATTCTGAATGGGTAGGTTATGAGGAATTCCACCTAAAGTATTATAGCGAGGTGATAATATGAGCAGAGTAAAAGCATACACCCCTGACAACGATATAAACTACTGGCGCAACGTGTGCGGCTACAATGGGAAATATCAAGTAAATAGGCTCGGCGAAATACGGCGCGTTTACGGCTCGGGCAAAGTCGCCGATATGACGCCATACAGAAAAAGCGGAAAGCAATTCAGAAACAGACTATTTGTCAAGCTGACAAAAGACGGCAAAAGCAAAGAGGAACCCGTTTTGCAGATCGTCGCCGCTGCATGGAAAGGGAAAACGCCGCCGGGTAAAGTCCCCTATCACATAAACGGCAACGTCGCCGACAACCGCGCCGACAATATCGGCTTTATAGATCGCCAAACCCTCGGCCGTAAAACCGGGGCTATGGCAGACAAACGCAAAATAGTGTTCAAAGTTAGTGCAAGCGGGGACGTTATAGAAATATATCGCTCGGCGCGCGAAGCTGCAAAAGCTAACTATATGTCATATCAAACCGTACTTGATCGTTGTCACGGAAAGATAAAAAAGCCGTATGCGCTTAACGGATATACCTTTATATTCGAGGACAGCAGACAAAGGAGGCGTTGACAATGGCTGCAAATAATAAACCACGCCGCTTACATATAACGTGCGCCGATTGCCGCTATTGCCGGGTATGCCTTGAAAGCAGCAGGCTTTACCCGTGCAGAGATTTCAAGCCAAAAACAAAGGAGGGCGGGAAAATTGACAAACAAAGCAATAAAGAACTACCACAAAAATAAACTTGTCATAGACGCCGTAAACGACACCGTTAATATAATGTGTGTTGTACTGCTAACGGCGCATAAGCTATTCCCTAAAGTTATGTACCCGAAAGCAATATGCAGATGTCTTGATGAGCGCGCAAAATACTGCAAGACAGCCGACAGCGACGAGCAAGACGACGTGTTCGACTACAAAATGCAGCGGGCTTGCAGTAGTCTCGGAATAGACGCGACAGAATGCGCCGAGATCGTCAAGAAATATATGCACCCGCTTAACGCAGAGATTGCGAACGTTTTTACAAATAACGTCGCGCTGCTATTCGTCCAGCTTAACAACGAACACGGGCTCGGCCGTTCCCGCCGTTCTCGCCTCGTCGCCGCCCTGCTATCGGGTGAAGCGGAAACCGATCGACCGTTAGAGCGCGTTCAAGAAATGGGCGCCAATATCGAGCAGGCGACATTATCACAGGTGGACTATACCAAATATAAGCACAAAGCCACAAAGACCACCTATCAAGAGCAAAAGCAAGCCCGCGAGGGGTTAAACTGGCTAAAAGCATATCAAGACAGCGTATTGCAAGGGGGTGTGTGAATTGCCGGAAATAATAATAGGTGTGCTTGCGGCGGCAGCGTTCGCGGCCGTCGTCGGCGCGGCGTGGGCTGATTGCATAATCGGCACGAGCTGGGAAGAAATCGAAGAAGCTAAAAAAGACAACGAAACGGAGTGATTTTATGTCTTTGAACAAATGGACGCCGGGCGAGGACAACTTAATATTAAAGCTCGCAGAGGGCGGCGTAAGCTATAAAGCGATAGCAGAAACAACAGGCCGCACCGTCGGCAGCATAAGAAACCGCTTAACAAGGTTGAGAAATGCGCCCGACCCGCAGCCGTACCGCGTCGTTTTGAAAATGAACGCAGAAACCTATATGAAATTTGCACTTGCAGCAAGCAGGAACGAGGAGCTTGAACGCGAGCTAAAAAGCGCGCGCGAATTCGGCTATTGTACGCTTGACGACTACAAGCGGCTATATGAAATGTGTGAAAGTCTTATAAAGGCTTTTAAAAACCACAAGAACACAAAAGGGCATATTGAAGCGCTGGAGGCAGAAATGGCCGAGCGTTTCCCTTGCCCGTTTTAACAGGGGGGCAATTATGAAAAAGATTTCGGGCGAAACGGGCGCGGCCATAATCTGCTTGACGTGGGAGTTTTTTCTCTTGCTGGCAGCCGCGTTTAACAATACGCTTGCGTGGGCGATTTTTCTTTTCGTTACTGTAATTTTATTGTTGATAGTTTACTTTGACGATAAAATCGAAAAGCAGGAGAAAGAAGCAAAACGCAACAGACGGCTTTTTATCCGTCAATCGGAGAACTTTATGAAATCCATATACGAACACGACGAAAGGCGGGCAGACAATGACAGGTGAACAAGCAAAGCAGGCTTTCAAAAGTCAAGTGCGGGTAGTACATAATTGCAGGGGCTCGGGCTCGCTTATAGTCTATCACAGAATAATAGACTACACCTACGAAATACGCAGCGACCGCAAATTATATTTAGTGCTCGGCTTGACGGACGAAAAAGAACGTTGCCTTGTATATGCAGACCCGCGCGACGTTGCGATCTACGACGAAAACAAGGAGTTGACGTATGATAATTATTTCAAAAATTCTCGTCAACTACCACAACGTGTAAACGAAAGTGAGGTATAAATGGTACATGAGATAAAATTAAACCGCGAATTTTGTGACGACATTTACAACGGTACAAAACAATTTGAAATCCGTAAAAACGATCGCAATTATGAAGTAGGCGACATTATTAAATTTATTCCGTGGGAGCCCCGCGCTGAAATCCCGTGCAAGCACCCTATAAAGCAAAACGCTTATATAATCAAGTATATACTGCACGGGGATTACGGGCTCAAAGACGGCTATATAGCTATGCAGATAAAAAGAATAGGGCGGGACAACTGCGCTACCAATTTATAATAGGAGGTTTTATTATGATAAAAGCATATCACGCCGACGACGAATTCGGCGGCATAAAAGTTGAATTTGAGGGCAGCGCCGACGAATTATTGCGCGAATTTGCCCACATAGGCGAGGGGATTTACACGGCTGTACAGCACGCAATGAACTACGAAGCCGAAGCAAACGGCGAATACGAAGAATACGACCTCGAGCCGGGCGATCATTTCTATTACAACGATGCCGAATATGTTTGTCTCGACATAGACGAGAACGACGACTATTTTGCCGTAACGGCGGATATAGTCGCGAAAAGACCGTTTAACGAACGCGACGACGACGGCTCGAACAACTGGGCTATTTCTGATTTGTGCGAATGGCTTAACGGCGACTATCTCAACGATAATATGAATGCCGAGCACCTTGTGTTGACAACCTCCGATTTAACAGCCGACAACGGCGACGATCAATACGGATATTGTCACAACCTCGTTACGTTGCTATCGTGCGATCAGTACCGGAAATATAGAAGACTGATACCTAAATATGACGAGTGGGTTTGGACGCTCACGCCGTGGAGTTGCAGCGTCGGCAGCGCTTACAGCGTCCGGCTTGTCGGCCCGTCGGGGGAGCTCTACTTCCACAACGCGACGTACACTCACGGCGTCGCCCCGGCTTGTACTTTTAATCATTCAATCTTGAACGCGCGCCGACAGGCGCGGGACGGGCGGATAGAGCTTGTTGAAAGAGGGGGCGTGTGATTATGCCGGGCACAAAAGACGCTATGCAGCGTATAGAGGAATTCAAGGCCATAATGGCAGACGCTATCGAGCCCGCCCAAATGGGATATATAATTCAAAGGCTTGCGCACATGGATTTTTTTACAATGCCCGCCTCTACCAAATATCACGGCGCATATTTCGGCGGCCTTTTCGACCATTCAAAAGCAGTTACCGAGCAGCTTGTAAAGCTGACGGACAAGCTCGGCCTACAATGGGCTAAACCCCGGAGCCCTTATATAATAGGTATGTTTCACGATCTATGCAAATGTGACGCATACATAGCAGCCGACGGCATAACAGACAAGCCCTCGTTTATGTTCAATAAAGACGTATGGCTCGACGGACACGGCAGCAAGTCGGTTATACTTACACAAACGTTAATAAGCGACTTGACCCTCGAGGAGATCGCTTGCATACGCTGGCACATGGGCGCGTTTGATGATAAAGAAAACTGGAACTACTATAACAAGGCTATTACACTATATCCGAATGTTTTATACACCCATACGGCCGATATGATCACGTCAAAGATAGTCGGCATATAACACGCATATTGCACGCGTGCAATACCTAACGCACGGTTTAACGCGCGCGCGTTAACGGTGGTATTAACGCCCGCTTTGACAGCGGGCGCAAAGCCGCCCTATATATAATAGTATATCGAGGTTAAATATGTATGAGTTAAATAATCTATACAATGTCGATTGTATGCAGCTTATGGCAGCATACCCCGACAATTTTTTCGACCTTGCAATTTGCGACCCGCCATACGGCATTGACAAAGCGTTCAGATGCACAAGCCGCATAGCCCGCTACGGGGGGGTAAAGCCGTTTCAATGGCTAATGATCTAAAGCCGACCCCCGAATATTTCAAGGAACTTTTCAGAGTATCTAAAAATCAAATAATATGGGGATATAACCACTTGTCGGATATGTTGCCCGCCTGCAAGGAGTTTATATTTTGGTACAAGCACCAGCCCGTCAAATCCTATGCCGACGGCGAGTTAGCTTGGACGAGCTTTAAGGGTAACGCCCGCTGCTTTGACTATCCGTTTTTCGGCGGAGTTGGTGCAGAGCCCAACAGAATACACCCGACGCAAAAGCCCATTGCGCTTTACGAATGGCTTTTAGCGGGTTATGCAAAGCAGGGCGATAAAATATTAGATACGCACGCGGGCTCGGCGTCAAGTCTGATCGCGTGCTATAATTGCGGCTTTGATTTCGTCGGCGCGGAAATTGACGCCGATTTTTTCAACGCTGCTAAACAGCGCTTAACCGCTGCTATGGCGCAAATGCGCTTAATTGATTTTTGATAAGAAAATAACAGCTTTTAGGCCTGCTTATATGCAGGCTATGAGGGCTTGTAATGTATATTAACTTTGCGACCATTTCCAAATACAAGCGGGAATAAATAACAAGATCGTTTTGTTTAGGGGGGAAAAGGGATTGCAAGGGGAAAGGGGGGACTTTCCCCCGTTCCCCTTGCGTATTGAGCAAAGCAGTAAAAGCAAGGGAGGGTAATTTATGCGTGCGCTATACAGAGAAAAACGTCATATATGCAACAACTACCTCGATATAGACGTTTTCCCGGTAATGAAACAAAGTAGCAAGGGCAAGCGAAAAAAGAAAGCAAAGCCGAGCTCGGAAACGCAAGAAAAGTATAATCATCAATGCAGGGTGAAAAAGCTGCAACGCTTGGTAATGAACAACTTTAAGCCGGGCGAGGCACTTTTTTACAACCCGTCGTATGAAAATAAATACTTGCCGCCCGACGACGAAAGCGCAAAGCGATCTTTGCAAAATTTCTTTAAGCGGCTAAAGCGTTTTCGCAAGAAAAAAGGCTTGCCGCCCCTAAAATACATAGCGACCACCGAAAAGGGCAAGCGCTCGGGGCGCTATCATCACCACTTGATTATAAATTGCGCTGATATGACGATCGCGGAGCTCGACAAGATTTGGGGAATGGGCTATGCGTTCTCGTCGCTCGTCGCTTTTGACGCCGACGGCGTTTGCGGGCTTGCGGACTATTTTTGCAAAAAGAAAAAGAAAGACAACGACGAGGAAAGCGAGGACGCAGACCTCGGCAACGCTTGGAGCAGCTCACGCAATTTGAAGCAGCCAAAAGAAACAAGCCGCGACGGCCGCATAAGTAAGAGCAAAGCGAGGGACTTGTTTATGCTGGGTTATGCAGGCGCGCCGGAATGGGAAAAACTTTACCCGGGTTATAAACTATCGTCGGTAAAGCCGTTATACAACGAATTCAACGGAGGCTATTATATAGCCGTCCGAATGATGAAACAGCCGCAAAAGGCGAACAAGCGAAAATGCAAGGGGGCTAAAACGTGATAGACTTTTTCAAGGAAAGCGAAAAGTTGCTATATGAAGTAACGACAATGAAAGCAGCAATACAGAATATGCAGGAGCGACACGCAGCGCTCGCTAAAATCGCAAGCGAGCGCCCGAAAGCTGCACCGGGCAAGAAATCAAAGGGCGAATTCAGCGACGCCGAGCGTTTGTGGCTTGAATACAGAAACACAGACCTACAAATCAAGCACACAAAAATCATAGTCGGGCAGATCGAGCAGGCTATGCAGCAGCTTGAAAACGAGGAGCGCGTCATATTGCAGCTATGGTATATAGACCGCATACCGAAAGAAAAAATACTTGATAAAATGCACTATGAAAGCGTGACCTCGCTTTATAATATCAAAAATAGGGCGGTGCGCCGTTTTACTATGCTTTATTACGGGGTATAAAAATACGCCGTTTTGTGCATAGTGCTATACCGCCGCCCGCGATCGCACCTTGCAGCAGGGGCATTTTTTGTGCAACGTTTACAAAAAGCGGTGAAAAAAGTGTGTATAGAAAAATAGCTTGTGCAGATTTATAATAATACTATGGACGATTATATGCCCGCAAAAGCGGGCGTTAGGGTATGCGCATATTGCAGGCCACAAGGCACAAGGCGAGGGGCGGGACGCTGATATGCAGGAATTTGCAAAGCAGTTTTACTTATCGAAAGAATGGCGGCGCGTGCGCGATAATGTGTTTAAGCGTGATTTCGGGCTATGTGTACGGTGCGGCGCACCGGGCGAGATAGTACACCACAAAACATATTTGACGCCGCGCAATATAAACAACCCGGATATATCACTAAACCCGGACAACCTCGAAACGTTGTGCAGGGAATGCCACGCCATAGAACACGAGGGCACATTGGCCACCGACAAAGACTTGACGTTCGATAAGAACGGCGACTTGATAAAGCGAGGTAATGTCTGATGATCGTACAAGACATAATCATATACACAATAGCAGGCGTTGCGCTGGAGAAAACTATTGTGCAGCCTGCAACGATAGCAGACTTTGACAAGCAGCTTTGCGACGCGCTCGATAACGGCGGCGCTATGCTCGACACAATAGACGGCACAAAGCTAATAATAAATACGGCTGCAATATCAGCCGTTGAAATCTGCAAGGCGCGCGAGGTTGGTACGTCCGATCTGACAGGAATAAACGGGAAAATATCCCCCCCGGTTGAAAAATAGCGCTCGTAAAATTAGAACCGCGAATAAGTCCTTTTTAGGCCTCCACGGGCGCGCATAGACCCCCCTACTATCGGGCAAAGGAGCTGATTTTTGAATGAATGAGGATATATTAAAAATAAGAAAGCGCGAGCTGAACAAATTTAAGAAAATCTTTGCAAATATGCCCGAAGATAAAAAGAAAATCAACGAAAGTTTGATTGAACGCGCCTTTTATATGCGTGAAAAGTTGCAGGATATGGAGCGACGCATTGACGCCGACGGCGTTATCGTAACTATGCCGCAGGGTAATTACGAGATCGAGCGCGCACACCCCCTGCTATCTCAATATAACGCTATGGTCAAGAACTATTCAAGCGTCATAAAGCAGATATGCGAGCAGCTACCCACCAGCGAAGCCGACCGCGTGGGCGAGGCCTTGCTTGCGTTTGCTACAAAGAAAACCCCGAGGAAATAGCGGGCTTGAACTATATACGCGAATACATCGAGCTTATCCGCAAAGGCAAAATACGCGTTTCCGCAAGAGTGCGGAAAGTATATACAAGGCTGCTTAAAGAAATAGACAAGCCCCCGAAAAATTACAAGTATTATTTTGACGAGGACGAGGGCGAACGCCCTATCGTGTTTATTGAAACATTCTGCAAGCAAGCGCAAGGCCACCTCGGCGCGCCGCTGCATTTAGAGCTATTTCAAAAAGCCTACATTCAAGCCCTTTTCGGATTTCTTGAAAAAGAAACGAATTTAAGACGTTTCCGCGAAACAATGTTTTTAGTCGGCAGAAAGAACGGCAAAACCACGCTTATGGCGGGTATAGCCTTATACTTGCTTGTTGCCGATTGCGAGGGCGCGGCCGAAATATATTCCGTTGCCACAAAGAAAGATCAGGCACGAAAAGCCTTGACCGAGGCCGTAAATATGGTTAAGCAAAGCCCCGAATTAAGGGCGTTGCTTAAAAAGCGGCGTAACGATATATATTTTGCTGCAACATCATCAAAGTTTGAAGCGCTGGCCTCTGACAGCAACACACTTGACGGCCTTAACTCACACG
>CAMNCZ010000008.1 GCA_946534775.1 uncultured Eubacteriaceae bacterium | reverse complement strand
GTTAAAGAGATCGTTGCACAGCATAATCTTGGCGACAGAATTGTAATAAACTGCAAATGTAAATCCGTAAGCCGTTGGTTTGGCTTTGAGTTTGATATAAACGAGATAGTTGAGGAAAACACTCAGGAATATACGGTGATACCGCTTGAAGAATTAGGGTCTGCCAAAGACAGCGATTTAAGCCTTGCCAAGCAAGAATATGCCGGCAAAAAGATAATTACAGAAGGAAAAATCGATAAAATCGATAAAAACCTTAATTTCTTTACAATATATGATTATCGGGATACGACCGATAAGAATACATATAAATTCTATATTCCCGAACATCTGAGGGAACAGGTCATAGTTTTAAGCAAAGACCAGGCTATAAGGGTAAAAGGTATCTGTACAAACGTAGGCCTTGTAAACGGTTACGAGTTTGCGCTTGAAGAGATATTTACAGACCCGCAGGAATATACAGAGGTAAATATATCGCAGATGTCGTATGCGTTTTCAAACGGTTACAGCGATGCACAGGCTTATAAAGATGAGTTTTTGAAATTCACGGGCAAATTTGTTCAGCTGTCGTCGGATATGAGTTATTTTATAATTCAAAATCCCGAAAACGAGTTTGATAAAACAGAATATAAAATTTATTTAAACGGCAGCGAAATTTTCAAACAGCGTATAAGCAGTCTTGATATAAACCAAAATGTTGTAGTATATGTAAGATGCCGCGCCGTAAACCGCTTTAAGGGCTATGAGCTTGATTTGAAGGATATTGAAGAAAATATAGGCTAACTATTCGTAAAATCTGGATTTTGCGAATAGTTTTATGGTACACCGCTTTTACATATTTTAATGTTATATAAATACCCGCTTTTTAATATAATAAATAAAAAAGGTCTTTATATGCATACAGACAAATTAAGCGATATTTCAGAATATCTCGGTTTACCGAAAGACGCTGTTTTTGACTTACCTGTCATCAATATTATCGGTTTCGGTGAAATAACCGTAGATAATTTTAAAAATATAAAAGAATTTTCGGACAAACAAATTACACTTAACACAAAAGATAATTCTGTTATTTTAAGCGGTACATCGCTTGAGATCACTCACTTGACAAAAGAAACAGTTACTGTTAAAGGAAACATTAAAAAACTGGAATTCGGGTGATGATTTGCTGTTAAGTTTGTGGAAAAATTTTAAAGGTTATGTCCGTATAAGCGTTCGGGGTTTTTCAAAGGAACGGTTTTTAAACCTTCTTGCGGCCAATAATATATATGCCTGGGATATAGTTTACTCAAACGGCGTTATTATATTATCGGTCACTGTAAAGGGCCTGAAAAAAATGCGCCCTATCCTAAAAAAAACCGACTGCCGCTTTAAAATTATATCAAAACACGGTTTTCCGTTTTATATTTTCAGATACAGAAAACGCAGCGCTTTTATAATTGGGCTTTGTCTTTTTTTCTTTCTTTTGATAATTATGTCGCAGTTTATATGGCTTGTTGACATTACCGGAAATATCAATATCTCCGATGCGGAAATACTGCGTTTTTGCAAAGAACAAGGTGTTTATGAAGGCGCCTGCAAATATAAGATAGATACGGATCTTCTTAAACTTAAATTAAGACAAAACTATCCTCAGATAAGCTGGATAAGCATTGTCAAACGCGGTACTCGACTGCTTGTGGAAATAAGCGAAAATGTTGATGTGATCTCGGCCGAAAATAATGATATGCCCTGCGATATTATCAGCCAAAGGGATTGCATTATAACCGAGATAATTGCTCAAAACGGCACTCCCTGTGTAAATGTGGGCGATACGGTCAAAAAAGGCGAGGTGCTTATACGCGCCGCTTTTGATGTTAAAGATGATAACGGTAATACAGCGCCGTTTTCTCCCGCCCATTCTTCGGGTATAGTGCGCGGCAAATGGTACACCGATTTTGACGTTTCACTGCCCTATATAAACGAAATTAAGCGCTATACGGGCAATAAAAAAATTTTTTATTCACTTAAAATTTTTAATGTTGTTTTTAATTGTGATTTTTTAAATTATAAGGTGAAATTCAACAAATATGATGTATCAAAAAGAAACATACAGCTTGGTTTCGGTCCCGATCATCCTCTGCCTGCCGTTATTACAAAAACGGTATACAGCGAGTATGATACGATAAGACAGCGCCTTACAAAACAACAGGCAAAAACCGCAGCCGAAAAACTTATAAACAAAAAAATACTTACTTCACTGCCCTATTCCTGCTCGGTGCTTGACAAAAACCTTATGTTCGAGGCCCGCGAAAACGGAATATACGTCAGCGCAAAGCTTCTTATAGAGGATAACATAGGAGGAAATTCAATTAATGGAACAACAGAAAATACAGATAGATAATAAACTTATTTCGCTTATATTCGGCAGCTTTGACTCCAATATACAAAAGATAGAAAACGAATATGAAGTATCTATAGTAAACCGCGGTGATGATATTGTTATAAGCGGCGAAGCCGATAATATAAAACACGCCGTTCAAGTACTTAATGCGCTTGTAAAAACCGCCGACAAAGGTGAAGAGATCTCGGAGCAAAGCCTGAATTACTTTATAGATGAAGCAAAAGAGGATAATATTGAAAATGCGCAGTCGGTATCCGATGATTATATATGTACGACCGTAAACGGCCGTGCCTTGCATCCGAAAACCATCGGTCAAAAAAAATACATCGATTCTATCAGAAACAACACTATTGTTTTCGGTGTAGGCCCTGCGGGAACGGGCAAAACCTATCTTGCTATGGCAATGGCTATAACCGCTTTTAAAAACAACGAAGTAAACAGGATAATCCTTACCCGCCCCGCTATCGAAGCAGGCGAAAATCTCGGCTTTCTTCCCGGAGATCTCCAGCAGAAAGTCGATCCGTATCTTCGCCCGCTTTACGATGCATTATATGAGATAATGGGTGCTGACACTTTTTTAAGAAATATGGAAAAAGGCGCTGTTGAGGTTGCTCCGCTGGCCTATATGCGCGGCCGTACCCTCGATAACTCGTTTATAGTATTGGATGAAGCGCAGAATACAACACCCGAACAGATGAAGATGTTTCTGACACGTCTTGGATACGGTTCAAAGGCCGTAATTACGGGCGATGTTACACAGATAGACCTTCCAAAGGGGAAAAACAGCGGTCTTATAGAGGCAGTTAAGATCTTGTCCGATGTTGATGATATCGAAGTCTGCAAGCTTACAAATAAGGACGTAGTAAGACATCCGCTTGTACAAAATATCATAAAAGCTTATGAAAAATACGAAAAAAAGCAGGAGTATAAAAATAAACAAGGTAAATAATTATGGATATCATATACGAAAACGAAACCAAATATGACGTGGATCTTGATTTGATAAAACGCACCGCAAAGGCGGCACTTGAATACGAAAATTTCAGCGACAACACCGAAATAAGCGTTACGGTGGTATCTTTAGACGATATACACCAAATAAACCTTGAACACCGCGGTATTGACCGCCCTACCGATGTACTCAGTTTCCCGCTTATAGATTTTACGCGGGACAAGCTGCCGAAAGATAAAAGTGAAAAAATTTATCTTGGCGATATCGTTTTGTGTTATGACAAGGTTTTGTCACAGGCCAAAGAATACGGTCACTCTGTCGAACGTGAACTTGCTTTTCTGACAGCGCACAGTATGCTGCATCTTATGGGTTATGACCATATAGTACCCGAAGAAGAAAAGATAATGTTTGCAAAACAGGAAGAAATACTGGTCGGTATGGGACTGACAAGGTGATTTTGAGGTGATTTTGAGGTGATTTTATGGAAGAAAACAAACAATTACTTGAAATAGCATCACAGTCGGCGAAATATGCTTATGCACCCTACTCCAATTTTAAAGTAGGTGCTGCACTGCTTACCGATGACGGTCTTGTTTTTACGGGCTGTAATATTGAAAACGCAAGCTACGGGCTTTGCAACTGCGCCGAAAGGACGGCTGTATTCAAGGCTGTTTCCGAGGCAAAGACCAATTTAAAGAAAATTGCTGTTGCAGTTGAGGATATAAACAGGACAGTATATCCCTGCGGCGCTTGTTTACAGGTACTTGCGGAATTTATGTATGACGGCAGTGTTATTATCAGCAAAAACGGCGAACCCGAAGAAATAAAAGTAAAAGATATGCTGCCATATAATATTGTATTGGATAAAACTTGATTCGGAGATGATAAAATGCATTTGCAGAATAATATAAATGCGCAAGAAGCGCTCGATAAACTTATACAAGGCAACAAAGCTTACATAGACACCGAAAAAAGCCTTGTTGACATAAGCCACGCAAAAAGAAAACACACGCTTGAAAACGGACAGCAGCCATTTGCGGTAATAGTTTCCTGTTCGGATTCAAGGGTGATACCCGAAAGCATATTCAGTGCGGGGCTTGGGGACCTTTTTGTTATCCGTGTTGCGGGCAATGTAATGGACGATCATCAACTCGGCTCAATAGAATATGCTGCCGAACATCTTGGTATCAAATTGATAGTTGTGTTGGGGCATAACCATTGCGGCGCGGTAGATGCGGCGATCAACCACGACCCCGAGGGTTATGTGAAGTTTATAACCGACGAGATATGCACCGCTATAGGTGATGAAAAAGATGAATACAAAGCTTGCTGCCTTAATGTAAAACACAGTGTTGATATAATAGAAAGCAGTTTTGAGATACACAAAGAGGAAGAAGAACACGGGCTTAAAGTGATAGGTGCGCTTTACCACCTTGAAGACGGCCGTGTGGAATTTGGTATATAATATGACTACTTGGGAAGAACTTGAAAAAATGTGTCTTGCCTGTCACGGCTGCCGTTTGTGCGAAACACGGCATAATGTGGTTATCGGTGTAGGCAGCAAAAATGCAGATATAATGTTTGTGGGCGAAGGTCCGGGCTATCACGAGGATATGCAGGGAGAACCTTTTGTCGGTGCGGCTGGCCGGCTGCTTGATAAGATGCTTGCATCTATCGGCCTTGACAGAAAAACCGTGTATATAGCAAATGTGGTGAAATGCCGTCCTCCGAATAACCGTAATCCCGAGCAGGACGAACAGGATGCCTGTATCAATTATTTACGGCGGCAATATCTTCTTATACGGCCTAAAATTATTGTATGTCTCGGCAAAATAGCGGCATCTGCTTTGATAGAACATAACTTTCCCATAACAAGAAATCACGGTGTATGGTATTCAAAAAAGGATTGTGAATTTATAGCCACCTTCCATCCCTCTGCCCTTCTCCGCGATGAGAGCAAAAAACGCCTTGCGTGGGAAGATCTTAAAAAGATAAAGCAAAAATATGATGAAATAAAAGAAATGAGGACAAAAGATGAGTAATAGTTTCAAATCGGGTTTTGTGTCGCTTATCGGCAGACCAAATGTAGGCAAGTCAACACTTATGAACTGTCTTATAGGCGAAAAGATCGCCATAATTTCAAGTAAACCGCAAACTACCCGCAACAAGATACAGTCAATACTTACAACAGATGATATGCAGGTAATTTTTATTGATACGCCCGGGCTTCACACACCCAAGTCAAAGCTTGGCAATTATATGGTAAAAAGCGCTGAAAATTCGCTTTCAAACGTAGATATAGTAATGTATCTTATCGAACCTTACGAGAAAATAAAGGACTCGGACCGCGCAATACTCGACAGACTGCAAAAGGTCAAATCTCCTGTTTTTCTTATAATAAATAAAATCGATACCATAGAAAAGCCCGAACTTTTAAAGGTTATCGAAGCATATAGCAAGGAATATCCTTTTAAGGAGATAATCCCTATTTCGGCACTGAAAAACAAAAATACCGAAGATTTGTTAAATGCGATAAAAAAATATATTCCCGAAGGGCCTAAATATTTTCCCGATGATATGATAACCGACCAGCCCGAAAGGCAGATAGTTGCCGAGATAATACGCGAAAAAGCGCTTTATCTTTTACAGGACGAGATACCGCACGGCATTGCAGTTGAAATAACCTCAATGAAGCCCAGAAAGGACAAAGATATTACCGATATAGAAGCTACTATCTATTGCGAGAGAGAGTCTCACAAGGGTATAATAATCGGCAAACAAGGTTCTATGCTTAAAAAGATAGGTTCAAATGCACGCCGCGATATCGAAAGATTTATTTCGGGCAGTGTAAATCTGCAAATATGGATAAAAGTCAAAAAAGATTGGCGTGACAGTGATTTTCTTTTAAGAAACTTTGGCTACGACGATAAAAATATTTAATTTATATACCAATATTTCCAAAGTATATACAAGGCCGTAAATGCCAAAATTATATACAGAGGTGATATTGATGAAAAATTTTTTCTGGAACTTATTTGAATATACAGGCAATATAGATGCGTATCTTGCATATAAGGAAACGCAGGATATATCCGAGAAAACAGGTGAATATTTTGAGCAAACAGAAAGTACGGGGCATCGTTATTGAAAGCAAAGCAAAAGGCGAAAACGACAAATGGCTGACTGTGCTTTGCAAAGATATCGGCAAAATAACGGTAAAATCACGCAGCTGCCGCAAGCCAAACAGCAAACTTTTCGGCTGTTCGGGGCTGTTCAGCTACTGCGATTATATTATTGACGATCATCTGGGCTTTTACCAGCTTGTAAGCGGCGATGATCTGAAACATTTTTTTATAGGCTGTGACGATCTGAAAAAAATTTCATTGGCAAATTATTTTGTCAGTTTATCAAATAAAATGCTTAAACACGGCCAAGCGGACAACGAGTTTATGTATTTTTTGCTGAAAGGCCTGCAAATGCTTGATAAGGAAAACAAAGCACTTTGCGATATAGGATATATTTTTGAGCTGCGTTCGCTTATTATACTGGGTTTTATGCCCTATACCGACGAATGTTCAAACTGCGGCAGCAGCGATACGATTTTCTTTTCACCCGAAGGCGCACTCTGCAAAAACTGTGTAATAAGCGAAAGTATTAAGATAGACCCCGAAACTTTTGAAGCAATTGACAAAATTTTCACCACACCGATAGACTCGGTGTTTAAACTAAGGTTTGACAGTGAGACAAAAAAACAGCTTTCGGCCTGCGCTGCGCTTATAATGCGGCATTATATGAAAACAAGCTTTACTGATTACGATATGTATAAAAACGAAAAATGGTATTAAAAGGTGACGATATGAAAAAATATGCAAAAATAACATTGGCTTTGGTTACAACAATTATGGTTTTTTCGGGCTGCGGCAAAACTGAGCCTGCCGAACAGACTGAAATAACGACAGAATCGGTCGCGGCAGTTGAAACGACTACAGCCGAACCATTAAAGATCCTCGAATCCCCCGAACCCTTCCTTGAGATCGGTGTTTTTGTGGATGCACCGCAAGATGCGGAAGACGTTAGCTACTCTATACTTGAAGGCGATATCGCGGAAATTGATTTTACATACCACGAATCGCAGTATGTACTGCGAGGTACGGCAACGGATAAGCAGCTTGATTTTGATGTTACGGACGAATATGATATTATGGAAGACACTATTGACAACAGCGAGCGCCAGGCAATTATAAAAACCACCGTAGGCGGCCTGAGAACCTGTTTTTGGTCGTATAACGGCGCAAATTACGCGCTTATGTCACGTCAGAATGTTGACAGAGACGAATTTTCAAAACTCAGTATGTGGTTTTCGTTTCCCGATTAAAAAAAGAGCCGACAAGCGGCTCTTTTTTTATTGGATCATATAATCAAATTATGCTAATTCAGAGAAGTATTTGATCGTTCTTACCATCTGGCTTGTGTAAGAGTTTTCGTTGTCATACCAGGAAACAACCTGTACCTGATATTCATCATCCGAAATCTTAGAAACCATAGTCTGAGTAGCATCAAATAAAGAACCGAATCTCATACCTATAATATCGGAAGAAACGATCTCATCTTCGTTGTAACCGAAAGACTCGTTAGCAGCAGCCTTCATAGCAGCATTGATGCCTTCTACAGTAACGTCTTTACCCTTTACAACAGCTGTAAGGATAGTTGTTGAACCTGTAGGTGTGGGAACACGCTGTGCAGAACCGATAAGCTTGCCGTTTAACTCGGGGATAACAAGACCGATAGCCTTTGCAGCACCTGTTGAGTTGGGAACGATATTGATAGCAGCTGCACGAGATCTTCTGAGGTCACCCTTTCTCTGAGGACCGTCAAGAGTCATCTGATCGCCTGTGTAAGCGTGGATAGTACACATAATACCCGACTGGATAGCAGCATACTTATTTAAAGCATCAGCCATAGGTGCAAGGCAGTTTGTTGTACAAGAAGCAGCAGAGATGATTGTATCATCAGCCTTTAATGTTTCGTGGTTTGTGTTGTAAACGATTGTAGGAAGATCGTTGCCTGCGGGTGCAGAAATAACAACTTTACGAGCACCTGCATTGATATGAGCCTGTGCTTTGTCCTTTGATGTGTAGAAACCTGAGCACTCAAGAACAACGTCTACATTGTTTTCTTTCCAAGGGCAGTTGTTAGCATCGGGGAAAGCGTAGATCTTGATCTCCTTGCCGTCAACTGTGATAGAGTCTTCGCCTGCTTCTACAGTGTGACCCTCATATCTGCCCTGTGATGAATCATACTTTAAAAGATGAGCAAGCATCTTGGGGCTTGTTAAATCGTTGATTGCAACAACTTCGTAACCTTCAGCACCGAACATCTGTCTGAAAGCAAGACGACCGATACGGCCAAAACCGTTAATAGCAACTTTTACTGACATTATATAGTTACCTCCTATAAATAATTTTAAATCTGTCACACTCTATTATACCACAAAATCCAAAAAAGTTAAGTATTTTTTTAACAAAAATTGTCATTTTAATGCACTTTGTGAGTTTTTGATATAATTGCATAAAAAATAAAAAAAAAATTATTAAATTATACCAAAGGTATTTTGGCATTGATACTGTAAAATATACTTATATTTGGTTTTGTGTATGGTACAGAGCGGTATTATTATGAAAAAATATTTTTTCAAACAGAAGGCTGCGTAATTGCGATACGCAGCCTTCTGTAATTACTTAAAGTAATTAACACCCGATTTATAGATCCACTGGTCTGTTGTGCCGACGATGTTTTTAAATGTACCGCTGCTGAGACGTTCGGAGTGTCCCATTTTACCGAGTACACGACCGTCGGGGCTTGTTATGCCCTCGATAGCATAGAGTGAACCGTTGGGGTTGTATTTGATATCGTAGGTCGGGTTGCCGTCAAAATCAACATACTGCGTAGCGATCTGATTATTTTCGGCAAGTTTTTTGATAACAGCCTCGTTTGCCACAAATCGTCCTTCACCGTGAGAGAATGCCACGGTATGGATATCACCTGCATTTGTGCCCCAAAGCCAAGGGGATTTATTGCTGATTATCTTTGTGTTAGCCATACAGCTGATATGACGTCCGATAGTATTAAATGTCAATGTCGGGCTGTCGTCCTCCATATCCCTTATTTCACCGTAAGGCACAAGTCCAAGCTTGATAAGTGCCTGGAAGCCGTTGCAGATACCCAACATAAGACCGTCACGGTTTTGAAGAAGGTCGGTCACTGCCTCTTTTATCTTGGGATTGCGGAATACCGCAGCAATAAATTTGCCGCTGCCTTCGGGTTCGTCACCTGCGCTGAAACCACCCGGTATCATAATAATCTGGGAGTTTTTGATCATCTCCGCCATTTTGTCGATACTTTCTTCAAGCCAACTGTTTTTAAGGTTGCTGATAACAAGAGTTTTCGCATCTGCACCTGCACGCTCAAACGAACGAAGTGTATCGTACTCGCAGTTTGTTCCGGGGAATACAGGCATCAGCACACGCGGCGCTGCAAGACTCATTCCCGATGTACGTTTTTCTATTACGTTGAATAACGGTACATTGATATCCTTTTTATCGAAAGGCTTGTAATAGTTTGTCGGGAATACCTTTTCAAGCGGCTTGAACCAAGCTTCTTTTGCTTCTTCAAGGTCTATATTTGTGCCGTTTGCGGTGATCGTTTTTTCCGAAACGGTCTTGCCGAGAACTTTGTAATTAAATCCCTCGAACAGCTTGTCTGCATCGCCCTCAACTTCCAGCAAGAATGAGCCGTAATTTACATCAAACATATCATCATCTTCGATGACTGCGCCGATATCGTTACCAAAGGACATTTTGCTTACTGCTGCCGCAACACCGCCAAAGCCTATCGTTGCTGCCGAAACTATCTTTTTATCCCTTACAAGTTCCGTAACCTTGTCAAAATTTTTCATCAGTTCGTCAAAATCGGGAAGGTCGTTTTCAAGATATTTAACGGAAAGTTTAACTATCTTATTGCCTGCCTTTTTAAATTCGGGCGAAATGATATTATTGTGTTTTGTAACATCAACGGCAAAAGAAACCAGTGTCGGCGGAACATCAAGGTCTTTGAATGTACCCGACATACTGTCCTTGCCGCCTATAGCAGCCGTGCCGAGTTTCATTTGTGCGTAAAGACCGCCTAAAAGTGCGCTGAAAGGCTTGCCCCAACGTTTCGGGTCTGTACCGAGTCTTTCAAAATATTCCTGGAAAGTAAGGCGGCAGCTTGAATATTTACCGCCTGTGGCAACTATCTTTGATACGGATTCAACAACGGCAAGCGCAGCGCCGTGGAACGGACTGTATTTTGATATTGTCGGGTCATAGCCGTAACTCATAAGCGTTGCTGTAGTTGTCTCTCCCCGTAAAACGGGAACTTTAGCCGACATAGCTTCGATAGGTGTAAGCTGATTTTTGCCGCCGAAAGGCATAAGTACACTACCCGCGCCGATAGTCGAGTCAAAACGTTCAACAAGACCCTTTTGGCACGCAACATTAAGCTGCTGTAAGTTATTGAGCCATTTTTCTTTCAAATCGCTGCCTTTTACCTCTGTTTTCGGGAAATCTGCCGTGGGTTCTTCAACGCAGATATCGGTATACTGTTTAGCACCGTTTGTATCGAGAAAATCACGGGAAATATCAACTATCGCCTTGTCTCTCCAATACATTTTAAGGCGTCTGTCATCGGTCACATCGGCAACTTTTGTTGCTTCAAGGTTTTCTGTTTTTGCAAGTTCTATAAAACGGTCTATGTCTTTTTTATCTATAACGACAGCCATTCTCTCCTGAGATTCGGAAATGGCAAGTTCCGTACCGTCAAGACCCTCGTATTTTTTGGGTACGGCATCAAGGTCGATAACAAGGCCTTCGGCAAGTTCGCCTATAGCAACGGAAACACCGCCTGCACCAAAGTCGTTGCAGCGCTTTATCATACGGCTGACTTCCGAATTTCTGAATAATCTCTGTAATTTGCGCTCTGTAGGCGGATTACCCTTTTGAACCTCGGCACCGCAGGTAAGGATAGAATCCTCGTTATGTTCTTTTGAGGAACCCGTTGCACCGCCGCAGCCGTCACGACCCGTTCTTCCGCCCGTAAGGATAATAACATCACCTTTCTGCGGCCTTTCACGGATAACATCGCTCTTTTTTGCAGCACCTATAACAGCGCCTATCTCCATACGTTTTGCAACATAACCTTCATCGTAAACTTCGCTTACCATACCCGTCGCAAGACCTATCTGGTTGCCGTAACTGCTGTAGCCGTGTGCTGCCGATGTGGTTATTTTACGCTGCGGAAGTTTGCCGTGAAGAGTATCGGCAACACTTGTCCTCGGGTCGCCGCTGCCCGTTACACGCATAGCCTGATAAACATAGCTTCTGCCCGACAACGGGTCGCGGATAGCGCCGCCAAGACAGGTTGCGGCACCACCGAAAGGCTCTATTTCGGTAGGATGGTTATGTGTTTCGTTCTTAAACATTATAAGCCAGTCTTCTTCAACGCCGTCAATATCAACGGGCACAACAATGCTGCAAGCGTTTATTTCTTCACTCTCGTCAAGGTTATCCAGCTTGCCGTTTGCCTTTAAAGCACGCATACCCATTACCGCGATATCCATAAGACAAAGAGGTTTTTCGCTTCTGCCCAGTTTCTCGCGTTCGTCAAGGTACATTTTATATGCGCCCTCGATAGTGTCTTTATACTTGCCGTCTTTAAATTCAACATTCTGTATATTTGTCGAGAACGTAGTATGACGGCAGTGGTCCGACCAATATGTATCTATAACGCGAATTTCCGTAATAGAAGGATCGCGTTTTTCGGTATTTTTGAAATAATCTTGGCAGAATACGATATCCGCATCACTCATAGCAAGACCCAATTCGGCCTTTAACGCATAAAGTTCCTCTTCTGTTTTTCCGATAAAGCCCGTTACTATGGCAACATCTTCGGGAACGGTAAGGTTCATTTTAAGTGTTTCGGGCTTTTCGGCAGCCGCCTCGCGCGAATCGACGGGGTTGATGCAGTATTCCTTTATCTTCTGCACTTCTTCGCCGCTTACACTGCCCTTTAACACAAATATCTTAGCGCAGGAAATAAGTGTTGAATCATCGCCCGTGATTATCTGAATACACTGCATTGCGGAGTCCG
>CAMNCZ010000007.1 GCA_946534775.1 uncultured Eubacteriaceae bacterium | reverse complement strand
TATGGGTGATGTGGTTCTCGTAGAAACACATTTTAAAACTATATTGATATTATCCATCAACATTTTTTTATCACAAGCTATATGCATAACTGCACCTCCGTAATATATATAAATATTATTATTAATTTAATCAGTAGTAATAGTAATAGGGGCTGTTATTTTATGGATAAGTTGTTAAAGGCGGCTGTTACAGCGGCTTTCAAAGGTAAAATAAAGGTGGAAAAGTCATATTTTGACACACCTTTTATCAACATAAAATCACATTGATATAAGTCGCATATATAAAAATCACCTTATATTAACACACGATCCACTTTTATTGGTCATTAATTTTCTTTTCAAGGTTGATAAGTGTGTTTTTCATATCCTCGTCTTCGTCAAGCAGACGTTCTATTTTATTGTAGGCATTTATGACCGTGCTGTGGTCTTTATTGCCAAACTTTTTGCCTATCTCGTTATAATTTATATCAAGCATTTTGCGGCAAAGATACATTGCGGCCTGTCTTGCGGTGGCCAGTTTTTTTGTCTTTGTCTTGCTTTTAAGGTCATCAACGGTAAGAGAGTAGTGTGCCGCCACTATTTCCTGTATATATTCTATGGTTATTTTCGGTTTATTCATTTTAATTATATCTTCAACCGCATTTTCGGCCATTTCAATGGTTATGCTGCCGGGATATATCTTTGAATAGAACATAACGCGGTTAAGTACGCCTTCAAGCTCCCTTATATTGCTTTTTATGTTGCGCGCAATGTATTGTATCACATCATCGGGGATGATATAGTTAAGGCTTTTTGCTTTGGATTGCAAAATAGCTGTTCTTGTTTCAAAATCGGGCAGTTTGAGATCCACCACAAGACCTGCCTGAAAGCGTGAAACAAGTCTGTCCGCAAGCTGTTCTATCTCCGACGGCGGACGGTCGCTTGATATAACGATTTGTTTACTGTTGAGAAGCAGCTCGTTAAAGGTGTGGAAAAATTCTTCCTGCGTTTGTGTTTTTTCTGAAATAAACTGTATATCGTCTATAAGCAGAAAGTCCAACTCGCGGTATTTGCTGCGAAATTCCGTTGTTTTATTGGTTCGTATGGACTCTATCAACTGGTTCATAAAAGTTTCACACGAAAGATAGGCGATTTTAAGGTCTTTGGCATTTTCAAGAGCCTCATTGCCGATAGCATTCATAAGATGTGTCTTGCCAAGCCCAACACCGCCGTATAAAAACAGCGGGTTATAAGCATCGCCCGGCATTTCGGAAACTGCGACTGCCGCGGAATACGCCAGTTTATTGCTGCCGCCTACGACAAAATTGTCAAACCTGTACTTTGTTGTAAGGCCGTTAAGACCTCGCGAAGAACGTTCGACAGTGTCTTTTGCCGTCAATTGTTCCTGCTTTTTTTCGGGCATATCGCCTTTTATATAGGTAACAACGCTTATATTGCGGTTTATTATCTGTGCAACTGCGTTTTGTATAAGGTTTGTATACTTTGTGTCGATAGTTCTTTTTACAAAACCGTCGTTCACTTCAAATAAAAATTCGTTGTCATTTAACGAAACGGGGTTCATTGCAAGAAACCACGTTTGATATGTAATGGAAGAAACTTCGCTCTCAAGCAGGGACAGAGTTTCTTCCCAAATTTTTTTTATGTCCATATTTATTCTCCTTTTAAATACGATACAGTGAAAGATCCGTGATTGGATCTCGTATAGGTGTATTTTGGCGAAACATTGATTTTGAGTTTATCAATGTTTCTTTTATTTGTTAAAATTTTGTAAAAAAACAGTAACATTGTGTGGATAAGTCTGTTTTTTGTGTAAAAATAAGGCTTTTTGAATGTGGAAAACTTGTTTTGTCCACTTATTTATCCACAAAACGTTAGTAAATGTGGATAAAGTTAAAAAGTTATCCACATTTATGTTACAATTTGGTTACAAACCGCTTTATTATCATATAAAGCAGGCAATTAAAAATGTTGATAACAGGTTTATATCTTTTATTTAATAAAAAATATGAATATATAATAAATAATTCTTAAAAATATTTATAATTAATATTTTCCGAACATTTTTTATTATAACATATTTTTATAAAAAAAGACAGATTTTTTTTAAGCTTTTATTTGAAAATTTAATGCCGCTATGTTATAATATAATTGTTAAATTTTAATAAGAGGATGATATTTATGCGTGAAATACATATAAATGAAATAATCGATAACATCGAAAAAATGTGCATCAGCGCAAACTGCAACTTAAACAGTGATATTTATGCCTGTCTTGAGGCCTGCGCCGATAAAGAAGCATCACCCGTAGGCAAGGATATTTTGCAGCAGTGCATTAAAAATGCGGATCTGGCAAAAGAAAAACAAAAACCTATCTGCCAGGATACGGGTATGGCGGTAATTTTTATGGAAATAGGCCAGGATGTACATATAGTAGGCGGCAGTCTTAAAGATGCAATAAATGAGGGTGTAAGAAGGGGTTATGTAAACGGCTATCTTCGCAAAAGCATTGTTTCCGACCCGCTTTTAAGGGTAAATACAAAGGATAATACCCCCGCTGTTATACATTATGACATAGTTGACGGAGATAAAATAAAAATAGATCTTGCACCAAAGGGCTTCGGTTCCGAAAATATGAGCAAGGTATATATGTTAAAACCAAGCGACGGCATAGAGGGCGTAAAAAATGCGGTAATTGACTGCATTGAAAAGGCGGGTCCCAATCCCTGTCCTCCAATGGTAGTTGGCGTAGGTATAGGCGGAAATTTTGAACTATGCGCAAAACTCGCCAAAAAGGCACTTTTAAGGCCTATAAACGAAAGTTCAAAAATAGAATATATAGCCGATATGGAAAAAGAACTGCTTGAAAGGGCAAACAAACTCGGTATAGGCCCGCAGGGTCTGGGTGGAAATACCACTGTTTTGGGGCTTAATATAGAAACTTATGCAACACATATCGCAGGCCTGCCGCTTGCGGTAAATATCAGCTGCCACGTTACAAGGCACGCAAGCTGTATTATATAAAAAAAACTAAAAATACACCCTCTTTATTTGCTTTACGGTAAAGAGGGTGTAATTTTATTTAAGATTTTTAATTATATATTCAATTATTTCGGGATTCTTATAATCATAATTGGGATCATAAGATAAAGCCAAACTGAAATTATCGGCCATACATTCTTCGGCGGCTATAACATAATCCGTGTTTTTTCCGACTACATCGTAAAAATCGGGTATTTCATCTACGGGATAAATTTTGTTTGGTTCGTCATAAAAAACTATGCCTGCATCTATATGGTTAAAAACATACTCGTCCTTTAAATAATCAGATGTATAATAGGAAACAATGGTGCCTTTTTTCTTTTGGTTGTTGTGTGTGAAATACGAATAGCAGTCGTATTTTTCAACATCGGGGTTTGTAACAAGCTGTTTTTTGACTTCATCGGAAAATTCGGGTTCATCACCTATCTCAAAATCAATGGCTTTATACATTTTTTCCCTGAAAGAAGGGTCGTTGCGTGTAAGTACATGGAATATTTCGTGTGCAAGTATGCTGTTTATATAAGAATTTGCATCGTCGCCTTCCTTCAAATAAAGTTTGTATATCCAATCACTCAAAAATATATAATTATCAAATGTATAGCCTGCAGCATCCATTTCTTCTTTCATAGTGGTTTTTACGAAAATTATCTGTTTGTCGAGCTTATAGTCGTAACCGAGCGCGTTAAGACTGTCCTGTACTTCGCCAAGGCGTTCCATATAATAAAGAGTTTCTTCGTCTTCAAAATCTTCGACCTGTTTTAGGGCAAATTTTTTGTATTCGTCAAGTTTGGCGTCCTTTTTGCACATTCTCCAGTTAAGGTCTGTCTGATTGAGTTTGCTGTAATAATTTTTGTTGTTTTTGAAAAATTCTATACCCTCATCTTTTGTCGCAAATTTAAACGGCATTATAAGATGATGGGTCTCTGCCTGAGTCTGCGTTTGTGGGCTTGAATTAAAATTTTTGATATTGTCGCCAATATAGGCCGAAGATGACAATAATTGCGCGGAAATAAGCAGCGCGGTTATAATTTTATTTAACATATAAAACATCCCTTTATTCAAATTGTAATTGATTTTTCCTTTACATTATGATAACATAGAAAAAGCATTTTTTCAATAAAAATTAAGCTATAAATAAAGAGGAAAAAAATGATACTTAAAGTTATTACTTGCCTTTCAATGACATTTATGATATTTCTTGCGGAATTTACGGGTGAAAAGGAAATAATTTTCCCTGAGATCGCGGCTTTGGCAATGGGAAGCATACTTGCGCCGAAATTTGCTTGGAAAGTTAATAAAACTTCAATGATATTTTATATTTTTATATGTGCAGTTTTCGGTACATTAATATCTTGTTTTTTGCAGCTGCCGCTTTGGCTGAAATTGTTTTTTGCATATTTTGTGGGACAAACGGTATTTTTATTTTCAAAAACAACGCTTGCACCTATGATATCTGCGATAGTGCTGCCTGTTATGATAGGTACGACAGGTGCTTTTTATCCTTTTATTGCTTTTGCATTGACCTTTTTTACAGTTATTGTAAGACTGCTGCTTGAAAAATTTGATTTAAAGCAAAAAGAAACTTTTGATAAAAATATTATAGGAAAAAACGATATTTTAAGGGCAATATTAAGACAGATATCGGTGCTGCCTGTTTTGTATTTTGCGGTAAAATACAATGTGAAATTTCTTGCGGCACCGCCTTTACTGGTGGCTTTTACGGAACTTTCGGGAAAAAATATACCGTTTAAACAGTGTTTTAAAATAATATTTTTTATAACTTTGTGTGCTTTTTTCGGCGCTGTATTCAGAATAGTGTTTTTAAAAGCACAGATACCTGTTTTTCATCTTACTTTTGCGGCAATTTTAACATCAGTTTTTACGGTATTTACGGCGAATAAAATGAAAATGTATCTGCCGCCCGCCGCCGCAATGAGTATGCTGGCAATGCTTGTTGACGAAAAAACCGTTATTATATATCCTTTTGCGGCATTTACGGGTATTTTTATACTTGTTGTTATTTCACAAATTATCAGTAAAAAAATTATAAAAAATGGATAAATAAATATTGAATATACCCCAAATTTATGTTATAATGGTTATATATTGAATTTGGGGTATTTTTTAATGGAGTTATACACAAAATTATTAAAACCCCTAAAAATGGCAAAATTTTAAAAATCAGTAGTTATCCTTAAAGGAGTTAAATTTATTATGCAGGATTACAACGAAAATCAAATTCAGGTACTTGAAGGTCTTGACCCTGTAAGAAAAAGACCGGGTATGTATATCGGCTCTACATCGGAAAAAGGCTTGCATCACTGTGTTTACGAGATAGTTGACAACTCCGTGGATGAGGCGCTTGCGGGCTTTTGTAACAAGATAGATGTTGAGATACACGAGGACGACAGTGTTTCTGTGAGAGATAACGGACGCGGTATTCCTATAGGTATCCATCCGCAAAAGGGTATACCCGCTGTTGAAGTAGTTTTTACGGTATTACACGCAGGCGGTAAGTTTGACGGAGGAGGATACAAAGTCAGCGGCGGTCTGCACGGTGTTGGTGCTTCTGTAGTAAATGCTTTGAGTGAGTGGCTTACAGTACGCATATACAATGAAGGAAAAATATACGAGCAGCATTATAAGCGCGGTATAACTCAGGATAAATTGACTGTAGTCGGCGAGTGTGATCCTTCGGAATCGGGAACGTATGTAAGGTTTAAGCCTGACAGTGAAATTTTTGAAACAACGGTTTTTTCTTTTGAAACTTTGAGACAGCATTTTCAAGAAACGGCATTTTTAACAAAAGATTTGAGAATAACCCTCAAAGATAACAGATCGGATGCCAAAGAAAATTATGCGGAATATTGCTATGAAGGCGGTATAAAAGAGTTTGTTCAGCATATAAACGAAAGTAAAACACCGCTTTATGAAAATATTTTCTATTGTGAAGGAACAAAAGATGATATTATTGTTGAAATTGCTTTCCAGCATAACGACGGATATAACGAAAGCAATTATTCTTATGTAAATAATATAAACACTACCGAGGGCGGTACTCACGTTGCGGGTTTCAGAACGGCATTGACAAAGACTTTCAATGATTACGGACATCGTTTCGGCCTTTTGAAAGACAACGAAAAATTGACGGGTGATGATATACGCGAGGGTATGACAAGCGTTATCAGCATAAAAATAGGAGAGCCGCAGTTTGAGGGTCAGACAAAGACAAAACTCGGCAATTCCGAGGCTGCACCCGCTGTTGCATCGGTTTTAAGTGAAAAATTAAATTATTTTCTTGAAGAAAATCCCGCAGTTTCAAAAACTATTTTTGAAAAGTCAATACTTGCGCAGCGCGCAAGAGAGGCTGCAAGAAAGGCAAGAGAACTTGTCAGAAGAAAAGATGCGCTTGAAACATCCAAACTGCCGGGCAAACTTACGGATTGTTCTGAAAAAGACCCCACAAACTGCGAAATATATATAGTCGAGGGTAATTCCGCGGGTGGTTCCGCAGTTAAGGCAAGGGATGCGAAAACGCAGGCTATCCTGCCGCTCAGAGGTAAAATTTTAAATGTTGAAAAGGCAAGACTTGACCGAATTTTGGGCAATGAAGAGATAAAGTCTATGATAACCGCCTTTGGTACGGGTATTCACGAGGATTTTGATATTTCAAAATTAAGATATCATAAAATTGTGCTTATGACGGATGCCGACGTTGACGGCGCACATATAACGACGCTGCTGTTGACATTTATTTTCCGTTTTATGCCCAAACTTATTGAAGACGGTTATGTATATCTTGCGCAGCCGCCGCTTTATAAGCTGGAAAAGGGCAAAAGGATAATTTACGCTTACTCCGATGAAGAGCGCGACAAGGCTATTGCGGAACTCGGTGCGGAGGGTATGAAGCCTATCCAGCGTTACAAAGGTCTTGGTGAAATGGATGCATCGCAGCTTTGGGAGACTACAATGGATCCCGAAAGACGTATACTTGTAAAAGTGACGATAGATGATGCGCGTATTGCCGATGAAATTTTCAGTATGCTTATGGGCGATGATGTTGAACCGAGACGTAATTTTATACAAAGAGAAGCTAAATATGCAACTTTGGATGTATAAACCACGAGGTAGAATTATATGAACGAAAACAGAGAATTTGATAAAATAGTCAATGCGGAAATTTCCGAAACGATGCGTTCATCATACATTGACTATGCGATGAGTGTTATTGTTGCGCGTGCTCTGCCCGATGTAAGGGACGGTCTTAAACCCGTTCACAGGCGTATTTTGTTCAGTATGAACGAAATGGGGCTTGCACCTAACAAGGCTCATAAAAAATGTGCGCGTATCACAGGCGATACTATGGGTAAATACCACCCACACGGTGATGCCGCCATTTATGATGCATTGGTAAGACTGGCACAGGATTTCTCTATGCGTTATACGCTGGTTGACGGTCACGGAAATTTTGGCTCAATTGACGGTTATCCCGCAGCTGCCGCCAGATATACGGAGGCACGTCTTTCAAGAATATCGCTTGAGATGCTTGCCGATATAGATAAAGATACGGTCGATTTTGTACCTAACTATGACGGCGATTTTCAGGAACCTACGGTGCTTCCGTCGCGTATACCGAATTTATTGGTAAACGGCGCAACGGGTATTGCCGTTGGTATGGCAACAAATATCCCTCCGCACAACCTTTCGGAAGTAATAAATGCGATAGTTAAAATTATCGATAATAAGGTGGAAGAGGGCAGAGAGACCGATATAGAGGAAATATGCCATTATATCAAAGGCCCCGATTTTCCGACGGGCGGTAATATTTTAGGCAAAAACGGCATAATGAGTGCCTACAGAACGGGCCGCGGCAAATTAAAAGTACGCGCACAGGCCGAAATACTGACAAAACCCAACGGCCGCGAAGAAATACTGATAACGGAAATTCCTTACGGTGTCAATAAAAACCGAATGATAGTTGGCATAGCCGACCTTGTAAAGGAAAAAAAGATAGAGGGTATTTCGGGTATCCAGGACAGCACCAACGACAGAAACGGTATCCATATACTTATCGAAGTTAAAAAAGATGCTTCCGCCGAGATAGTACTCAACAATCTTTACAAATATTCGCAGTTACAGGAAACGTACAGCGTAAATATGCTTGCTATAGTTGACGGTGTGCCGCAGGTACTCAATATCAAGCAGATGCTTGAGCATTATCTTAAATTCCAGGAAGAAGTTATCACGCGCCGTACAAAATTTGATTTAAAGAAAGCGCTTGAAAGACTGCATATTTTGGAGGGCTTTTTAAAGGCACTCGATCATATCGATGAGGTAATAAGCATTTTAAGAAGTTCGCGTACCACGCCCGAAGCTAAGGAAAGGCTGGTAGAACGCTTTGGTTTTACGGAATTGCAGGTAAATGCTATCTGTGAGATGCGTTTAAGATCTCTTGTAGGTATGGAACGTGAAAAACTCCAGAACGAGTTTGACGAACTTACCAAATTTGCCGAAGAAATGCGTGCTATCCTTGCAGATGAAAATAAGCTTTTCGGCGTTATAAAGGACGAATTGCTTGAAATTAAAAATAAATTCGGTGATGAAAGACGCACAAGGCTTATTATGGATATGGGCGAAATAGATATAGAGGACCTTATAGAAGACGAGATGAGCGTTATAACAATGACTCACCTTAACTATATCAAGAGGATCCCTCTTTCTACATACAAGAGCCAAAACCGCGGCGGCAAGGGTATAATAGGTATGCAGACCCGTGACGAGGATGCGGTAAAAGACCTGTTTTTAAGTTCAAACCACTCATATCTGCTGTTCTTTACAAATATGGGCAAGGTTTACAGAATAAAGACTTGGGAGATACCCGAAGCAGGCAGAAACGCAAAGGGTACGCCGATAGTAAATGTGCTTGAAATGGGTGAAAACGAAAAGATAACGGCTGTTATCAGGGCAAAGGACTATAGCGATGATTCGGGTTATCTGATGATGATAACGAAAAACGGTATAATCAAAAAGACGCCGACAAACCTGTTCAACAACATCAGAAAATCGGGTCTTATAGCTGTAAATCTGCGTGATAACGACGAGCTTATCTCCGTACAAAAGACAGACGGAAACAAGGAAATTTTCGTTGTTACATACAAAGGTATGGCAATAAGATTTAACGAAAATGATTTAAGAAGTCTTGGCAGAACGGCTGCGGGCGTTAAGGCAATAAATCTTAACGAGGGTGACAGCGTTATCGGTGCAGAGATAATCGATCCCGAAAAGAAAGTTCTTATTGTAAGTGAAAAGGGCTACGGTAAGTGTACCGAAAGCGACAGCTTCAAGGTACAAAACCGCGGCGGCAAGGGTCTGAAAGCTTATAAGATAACCGAAAAAACGGGTAATATAGTCGGCCTTGCAATGGTAAATGACAATGAAGAACTTATTATGGTAACAAGCCAGGGCGTAATAATTCGTATCAGAGTACGCGATATTTCAACGGTAGGCCGCGTAACGCAGGGCGTTAAGCTTATAAATCTTAACGATGATGTAACCGTTGTAAGTATGGCAAAGATTTCGGAAGAGGATATAGAAGAAGAAAACGAAAATATCGAAAAAACAGACGATATGTTTTCCGATGCCGAAATAATAGACTAACAACCGCAAAGATAGATGCGGACAATTGCGCAGCATTGGCTTTTGGCTTTGCCAAAAATTGTGACGAAGAATAATAAAAATGGGTTGTCTTGCTTTATTCGACAAGACAGCCCATTGTTAATTTATTTGTGATATGGTTGATTGTGACTTATTCTTTGGCTGCGGTATAGCTGTTCAAGCAGTATTACGCGCATAAGTTGGTGAGGAAAAGTCATTTTTGAAAAACTTAATTTATAATCGGCGCGTTTGAGTATTTCTTCGCCAAGGCCGAGAGAGCCGCCTATAACAAAGGTAAGATGGCTTGCACCGCGTGTCATCGTGTCCTCTATAAATTCACTCAGCTGCACACTGTCAAGCATTTTTCCGCCTATATCAAGCACTATTACATAGCCTTTAAGGCCCTTTAACAGCTTTTGAGCCTCTTTGTCCTTTATCTGTTTTTCCTGTGCGGGGCTGAGGTTTTCGGGGGCTTTTTCATCTTCTACCTGAAATATCTCAACATTTGCATAGGCGCTTAAACGCTTTAAATATTCGTCAATAGCCTGACTGTAAAATTTTTCCTTTATTTTTCCTACACAAGCAACGGTGATCTTCATTGTGTTTTGCCGCCTTTTTCTTTTATTTTTTTTACAAAATAAATTATAATAAGCATTATAACAGTACCGAAAACATCTATACACACATCCTTAAAACGTCCGTTACGCGATTGGGATAATATCTGGTGCATTTCATCGGATGCCGCGTATAAAACAGAGGCAATAAGTGTGTATATGGATGCCGTGTAATCGCCGCGGCCTTCATTTGTAAAAAGAAGAAAGGCAAACAGGCCAAACATAGCATATAAAAAGGCGTGTGCATTTTTGCGCAGTATACTGTTTATCTTACTTGTTATTTTCTTAAAATACTCGTTTTTTTCATCTTCATTCACAAAACTTTTTTTAGAATTTATCTCTACAACATTTTCTATCTTATTTGAAATAGACATACTCAAAGCATTGGATTCTTCTTTGTTTTGCGACGAAAACGCAAAAATGACCGCCATAACGCAAAATAAACAAATTGCGTAAATAATTGTTTTTTTGTTATTCAAAACGATATTCCTTTCACTGCCTTAAAACCGTTTATTCGGCGGCAGCGCTTTCTTCTTCCGTCACTTCTTCGGTTTCGGATTTGTTTTTATCTTTGTTTTTACTGTCGTTCTTTTTATTTTTGGTTTCGTCTTCACCCGTTTCCGTTTCGCTTTCGGTAGTTGTTTCGGTCTGCTGTTCCCTTATTTTTTCAAAGTAGTAATCAGCACCTTTTGTCGCAAGCTTGGCAACTTTTTGTATTTCCTTATCTGCACCGACTTCGTTTGCCATAGTTTCGCAGAAAAATACTTCAAGCTTTTTCATCTCGTTAAAAAGCTGTTCCGCCTCATCTTCCGAAAGATCGTTCGCAGCTTTATTGATACACTCGTCAAGTACGCTGCTGTTTGCATCAAAGGTGTTTTTGAATTTTTCGGGTATTTTATCCTTGTAGTTTGCAAGAAGTTCGTTTCTTGCGGCATCAAGTGATACGCAGTATGTGCGTACATCCGAAGTATCGGGTTTAAATATAACGGGAATATCATCTGTGGTTATTTCGGTAGGTGTTTCCACAACAGCTGTCGGAATTTCTGTGGAAACAGGTTCTTCCGCTTTTTTGCCGCAGCCTGTAAAAGCAAGCATTACGGCTGCCATAAAAATATACCTTTTCATATAAATACCTCTTTATTTATATTCTTCAACGTCAATAGAGCTTATAACAATATCTTCAAGCGGTTTGTCACTGGAGTTTGTTTCTACCTCCGCAATGGCATCAACAGTGTCCATACCTGCATATACCTGGCCAAAAATGGTGTAGCTGCCGTCAAGCGATGGATAACCGCCGTTATTGATATATTCGTCAATAACCTCGTCGGGGAAGATATCACCATATGTAAGTTTAGCTTCGGGATGATCGAAAGCAATTTCGTCTTTCATTGTTCTGATCTGTTCAAGCTGAGATTTTGCATCATCACCGATATCCTTGTTCTGTACGATATAGAACTGACTGCCGTTTGTATCGGGGCCTGCGTTTGCCATACAAAGAGCACCGCGGAAACTTCTTAAATTAAATGTTACTTCATTTTCAAAGTTTTCGCCCCAGATACTTTCGCCGCCCGTACCTGTGCCGAGAGGATCGCCGCCCTGTATCATAAAGTCCTTTATAACGCGGTGGAAGATAACGTTGTCATAGTAGCCTTCTTTTGCGTGTGTAACAAAGTTTTCAACAGCCTTGGGCGCATATTTGGGGAAGAAACGCACGCTTATATCACCCTTGTTTGTGTGAATGGTAGCGACCGTTTCGCCTGGCTTGGGCGCATCCTTGTCAAGCTGAGGAAGTTCCGCAACGGGCTTATAATAATTCTTTTCCCTTTCCGAAAGAGGTTCGGGTTCTTCACTTTCTGCCTCGGCTGTTTCGTTGTTCTCTGTATTTTCTTCGGTTGCAGCTGCGCTTTCTTCGGTCTGCTGAGCAGGTTTTTCTTCCTCTACGGGTTGTGAGCCGCAGCCGACAAGTATAATTGCGGCCGAAATAAGTGCCGCCGATATCATAGCAAATTTCTTTTTCATTGAAAAATACTCCCTTCGTAATTTATGAAATAATTATATTTTTTATAAAAAGCATAAACACTCACTATAATGATATTATTTTATTTGGATTTTGTCAATATTTTATGTGAAAAAAATCACGGTTTTTAAATGAGTAAATTTGTTATTTGGGGTGGGAGAGAAAATTATCATTTATGCTCGTTGTCTTTTTGCGAAGTGTGGGCGGGCGCAGGCGGG
>CAMNCZ010000006.1 GCA_946534775.1 uncultured Eubacteriaceae bacterium | reverse complement strand
TGTATCAGAGTGTGTGAGCGCCATTGCCATAAGCGCAAACATCCCCAATGCCATCCACACACCTATAGTCATAGCAAAAATAAGCGCGATGGTCGCAGTAGATGCGGCGGTGCTTTTTTTCATAGTTGCGGAAAAGACGATACCAAGGCTGCCTATCATTGCCGCATAGCACAAAAGATATACCTGATTGAGCAAAAACTGTATCACCGAAACGCCGCCGTAATAGAATACCACGGCATACACGGGCATACTTAAAATTATCATTATACCCGTTATCATCAGCGAACTTAAAAGTTTACCCATTATTATATCGTACATACTTGTTTTTGTGATTATAAGAAGGTCAAATGTCTGACGTTCTTTCTCGCCGCTTATCGCAGTTGATGTATTTATGGGTGTAATAAGCGTAAGCAAAAGCATCTGCATACCAAGTATAACAAAATACATAATACTCGGCAGCATAGGATTATATGCATCATATATGCTTGTAACGTTGCCAAGTATCATAAAACTGGTGCCTGCAAGTGCAAACAGATATACCGCCAGCATCCAGAATATTTTGGCCTTGCGGAAAGTCTGCTTTATTTCTCTTTTGACAATGGGGTTGTTTATAAGCCCAATAATTTTATTTTGTACCGTCATTTTCTTCATCCCCCGTCAATTCCATAAATATATCTTCCAGATTTCCCTGTTTTTCCGTAAATCCGACCATCGGGATGCCTTTTGCCGCCACATCTTTGACAAACCTTGCAAGGCTGTCTTCATCTCCGCGGAAGCTGAATGTGATCTCGTCGGTATTTACGGATATGTTTTCGGTATAAGGCAATTCGAGTAAAAGTGAATTTATCTCCTCAAAGCCTGTATTTCCAAGTGTTTTTATTGAGAATACGCGTTCTTTCTGCATATTTTGCATAATTTCGCTTATACTGCCGTAGCTTTTTACCACACCGTGGTCTATAATGCCTACATGCGTACACATCTCCGCAAGTTCGGGCAGGATATGGGAACTTATTATAACCGTTTTTCCCATATTTTTAAGCTGTTTCAATATTTCTTTCATCTCAAAACGCGCACGCGGGTCAAGACCCGATGCAGGCTCGTCAAGTATCAGCAGCGACGGATCGTGCACAAGGCTTCTTGCCAGACAAAGGCGCTGTTTCATACCCCTTGAAAGAGAGTCTACATAAGCATACTTTTTATCCGTAAGATCGACAAGCTCCAGCAAGTCGTCAACAAGCTGCGGTATCTCATCGGGCGGCACCTTGTACATACCCGCGTAAAATTCAAGATATTCATCGGCACGCAGGTTGTCGTAAGTGCCGAAAAAGTCGGGCATATACCCTACTTTATCGCCTATAAACTCGGGGTGTTCTATAATATCCACGCCGTCAATGGTCACTTTGCCGCCGCTGGCACTCAAAAGCCCCGTTATAATTTTCATTGTTGTTGTTTTGCCTGCACCGTTGGGCCCTACAAAGCCAAATACACTGCCGTCGGGTATTTCAAGTGTCAAGCCGTCAACAGCTTTGAATTTTCCGTAAAATTTAGTTAAATTTTCAATACTTATCATATCAATTTACCTCACGGGCAAACACATCGTCACCAAAAATACCATCGGCAAATCCCGTATTTTCAGGTCGTATATATGTATATACCGCCGTCACTTCATTTTTTGATGCTCTTCTGCCGTTTACCTTTATAACGCCTGCGGTATCGCTTTTAACAAAGCCCGTCACCAACATAGTATCGTTTATTGCCAGCATATCCAATGACTGTCTTTTGTTTGAAGAAATGCTTTCGTAACCGCCTGATTCACTGCCTTTTATCGAGAATGAATTGCGTCTCCATACCGTATTTGAAAGATATACCGTGCAAGTCTTTGTTTCGCCGTTTTTAAGTTTTTTGATGATACGCTGGTCGTAATAGTCACTTCCGCGGCCCGAAGCGCACACATCTTCAAGGTCATAACCCGTATTGTTGGTCACTTCTATCTCTGCCGTTTTGGCCGATGAATCATAATTTATCAGTTTTGCGGTAAGTGAGCCGTTCATTTCTATATCGCCTTCAAACTCAAATTTCTTTGTCGCCCATTTCATCTGGTCTTCAAAAGTATAATTAAAGTCCGTCAGTGATGCTTTATAGTCCTCTGTTGCATAGCTGCTGTCCCATCTGTAGCCCGAAAGCGGCAGCGAAGAGGTTATCTTGTCCGATGTAATGGTCATTTTACCCTTTGACGGAGTGGAGACCACCATTATACCCTCGGTCTTTAAAAGGCCCGTGCCGCCCGAAGGCACAAGATTTACAACTTCAGCAAGCGGTCTTTGAAATTTGGACCCCATACTGCATACTATAATTATCGCGGTAAGAGCAAGTGCCGACAAGGGGATATATTTTACCGCCTTTTCGCGTTTGTCTTTCTTCTTTAATATCAGATATAAAAACGGTCCTATAAATATCGCATACAGCATAATCGCCGCAAGGAACAGACTTCCCAGTATTTCCGCGGGTTTTTCAAGGTCAAAATCATTCATTCTTCCCGAATCAATGCTTGCGGAAGAAAGGCTGAAATATGGTGTTACGGGCGCACTTGCCACCGTATCGGGCGGAAGCACCATAAGTTCGCCCGCACCGCTGTAATACACCGTTTTGTCCTGCATATTGCTGTATGCATCCGCAGGCGGGTCATACTCATAGCCATACTGCGACACAAAATCGAAATTTTTGAAATCGGCATCATAATTTTTCGCCTCTTCATACATCGCCATTATATTCGCCCTTAATTCATTAAAAGAAGGGGCGGTACTGTCATTAAGCGCGATATCGGCAATATTCTGCGCCGACCCGTATTTATCCTCGTAATAATATATCAGCGATACAAGCTTCATAAGTTCTTCGTCACTCAAAAAATTTATCGCAGACCTGAGGATATTCTGTCCCTGTGCATCTATAGCCGACATATCTATCGTGTCTTTCGCATAATCATAAGCACTGTACGCCGTATTATTCCATGTATCGTAGGCCGATGTATTTTCCTGTATCGTGCCTTCCCGTGCATCACCTGTAAGCGTTTTAAACCATTGCTTGTTCTCGTAATCATCTGCGCCCACTATCAAAAGGCCGCCGTCATCAAGACGCCTTTTTAAAAGCAATATATCGCTGTCCGAAAGCGCATCAAAATCAAAATCGTTTATCACAAGCATATCCGTACTCTGCACATACTTGATATTTTCGGGCTTTAACTCAACAAGCCTTGTAATATTGTAATTTTGGCTGTATTCTCCAAAATTTGCGGCTATCATATCGTAAGTTCTTGTACTGTCGCTCAAAACACCCACCCACAGTGTATCTTCCCTGTCGGTAACGACATCGAATAATTTTTTAAAAACTTGTTTATTCTTATTGTCGGTTATGGTAACTTCTGCCTTATTTGTGATCAGTTTTACCCCGATCCTGCCTTGTATCTGCTTTGTTTCGCCCGCAGCAAGTTCTATATCGGCAAAATACTCCGCGTTTTTGTTGCCGTCAACTTCATAGCTGTATCTTTGTGCCTTTAAAGACACTCTTCCTTTAAAATCCTTGCCGCTGTTATTTGTCACCTTGATTTCAACAGGTGCGGGGTGTCCCATTTTAACAGCGCCGCCGAGACCCACTTGGGCCTCAACGGTAAACTGCTGCGGTTCCTCAGCGTAAGCCGTTCTTAAAAGCAGCGGCAAAAACGTACTGAGTACCATAGCAACTATAAGCAGTATAGCCACTACGCCCGCAATTTTTCTTTTTGTGGTAGGTTTGAGCTTTCTCATAATTTTCTCCTTGATTTTCCGCATAACAGAAGTATGATTATATTGATTTTTCTCTGCCTGCAATGTACCAACAATATTATAACAGATTTCACATAAAAAGTACAAGTATTTTAATAAAATTTATAAAAAAAACAGATGCCTTTTTACGGACATCTGTCAAAAAAACAATATTGTATTTTTTATTCCGCTTCTGCCTCGTCACTGCCGTAGCTGAGTGTATGGTAAGTTTCATCGGCATCTTCGTCATAATCGCTGTAATCGGCATAATCAAACTCATCATAATCGTCATAATCATCATAGTCGTCATAAAGATCGTCAAACTCGTCAAACTTGTTTTTAAGCTTAATGATAAGTGCAACAATTGCGATGACTGCAAGTATAACAGCAACAGATGCAATGATTATCGTGCGTGTGCTGTCCTTTTTTTCGATACGTTTTAAAGATGATTTGATCTCGTCAAGTAAATAATCGGCTTTCATAAATTTAACCTCCGTTTTAAATAATTTTATAATAAGCGAATTAAATGATCTGACTTAAACTTGTTTGAGTCAGATTATTTATGAGCCCTGTCATATCTTGAACGACTAATTATTTTTGATGTTCAAGATAAAATTATTTTTTATAGTCTGTACTTGAAATTTTTGTTTCTGTACTCGTTGTATTCCGCATAGGCGCGGCGCATCATCTGTTTTTCATCGTGAAATTTAAGCAGATAGAACGCCTCGTGTTGTTTATAATAACCTGCGTCGGCAAAAAACTCCTCCGCCTGCGGCTTGCAGTAAAAAGAGTCCGATGTCATAAGATACCAGTGCACAGTCTTATTGACTATATCGTTGCTGCCTCTGAAAGTATATTGTGTTTTGCCGATATATTTGATTATTTCGGCATCTACGTCGGTTTCTTCCTTTACCTCCCTCAAGGCCGTTACCTTAAATGTTTCACCGCTTTCCACGGTGCCTTTAGGCATTACCCAGCCCATATATCTTCCGTTTTGGTTTTTATAAAGCAACAGAACCTTGCCTTTATGGATCACAACGCCGCCGCAGCTGACAGCTTCTATCAATTTGATCCCCTCGATTCTGTCACGGGCATATATCAGCCCGATATATATTATTGTATTAATTATACACTATTTTGTTCTATTATTCAATAAAAAATTTATTTATGTTAATATTGAATAATTTATAAGGGGATATATTATATATTTTTGTTGGTTTTCAATAACTTTATTTGTTTATGGTTAAAAAGCGAATATCCTCACCATACATATTAAAGATCTTATAGTCTTTAACAAACCTTGAACCTATACGTTCGCCGTAATTTTTAAACAGCATATCTATGCTGCAATTTGTGGTTATAAACGTAGACAGGCCGCGTCTTGACCTTTGTTCTATCAGATCAAGCATAAGATTCGGTGTTATTTTGGTTGGTATCTCCGCACCCAAATCATCTATAACAAGTACATCGCAGCCTAAAATCAGTTCCTTATCCGCCTCTGTCTCCTTGTCAAAGTGAATATCCGCAAGGTCGGAAAACAGTGCAAATGCCCCCGTATAATACAGCGAACATCCCATATCCAGCATTTTTTTTGCCGCGCAGTTACACAAAAAAGTTTTGCCCGTGCCCGTAGGTCCCGCAAATATAATATTTATCGGTTTTTTCGGGTAATTATCTATAAGCCGTTTAAGGTGCGCCGTTATCTCCTTTGCGTTTTCATACGGCGATACCTTATTTCCCACAGCTTTTTTTGAATATACATCATAAGTGAATTTGTTGATATTTTCTTTTTTGAGTATCTGCTCCGCACCCGACTGTTTGTAATTTTGCATAACAAGTCTGCGCATAAAGCAGCGGCATTTTTTATTGTTCACAAGCCCCGTATCCATACATTCTTTACAAGTATAAATAGGGTCCAGATAAGTTTTGTCATAGCCGTTTTCTTCAAGCAGGTCAAGTTTTTCGGCAGTCAGCGCGCGTATCTTCTGCCTGTACTGCTCATGTTTTTCCTTTATATCGCCCGCTTTGTCAAGCGCAAGCCTCACCATCTCTATCCCGCTTTGGCTTAATATATCATCTATCTCCTTTATACGCGGAACTTTCTCATATACCTCGGAATGTCTGCGCATATATTCCGCTTGATTTTTCTGCTTATCGTTTTCATACATACGCGCAACTACGCTGTACAGATCTTCCATTATTATCTATTATCTCCCAATCAAAAAAATTATTCTTCTCTTTTTCTGTTTATAACTTCTTCCAGATAATCCTTGTCGTAAACACGCTTTTCATAATCATTATTATTTTCGGCAGGTTTTTGATGAGCTTTTTTCGCCCTCTCACCCGCTTTTTTCTTTTCGTGTTCCTCGTCAAGCGCTTTTATTTGTCCAAGGCTTTGTACACCCGCATTATACCAGTTGTTGAGTACCGTATTTGCATAGCTGAAACTTGCCTTGCCCGTCTGAGCGATCGTGCGGTTGCAGGCCTCTTTTATTATGTCAAGCGGCATATTCAGCTTTTTTATCCAGCTTGACATAAAATTCTGTTCTTCTTCGCTTGGCGAACGGTCGTTTATGCCAAAATAGCGCATAATTTTTTTATACTGGTTAAGAAAAAGGTTTAAGTAATCCTCTGCCGCATCCTGATCGGAAATCCCCTTATCGGACCAATCAATAGCCACTTTTTCCATATACCTTGTGCCCTTGCCCTGCCTTGCGCAGTAGCTTAAAAGCACATAAATAACATCTATCGGCAGGCCCAGCCAGTCATAAAAGCTGACTATCGTGCTTATATCGTTTGCATTGAGAGGCTTATTAAGCAGCACTTCCGCTGTTTTAAGCAGCTCCGATATCTGTTCGTCTTTTTCCCTTATACGCTCTATTTCGGCAGGCGCGTAAACGGGCTTGTTTTCACGCTTTAACTTAGGTCTTTCCACTATTTTCTGAAGATCGGGCTTTATCAGCTTGCTGTTTGGCGTCAAAAACTCCAGCACAAGGCTGTCGCCCGAACTTTCCTGTTTTAAAAGCCCTGCATTTTCCCAATAATTCCATATCTTCAGAACTTCCGATTCCATTATGCTGAAATGTTCCGCAACGGACTCGTTTGTGATGCTGTCGCCGAATATCGCCTTTTTAAGTGCATATATGTACACAAGCGAATATACGGGATAATTCGGCATAGTCATATATTCTTCTATAAAAATATTGCTGACGGGCGTCGTCGCCCAGTTTAATTTAAAATTGATACTGCTCATTATATTCTTTCCCCGAGTTTAAGGCCGGGATATGCGTTAAGACTCATATCCGCGGTATTTCCTCCCATAAATTCATAATAGCCCGCGCAGCCTATCATAGCCGCGTTATCTGTGCAAAGCACGGGCCTTGGCACGCAAAAACGTATGCCGTTTTCATCGCAGGCCGCCTGCATAGCCGCCCTTAAATGTTTATTTGCCGATACGCCGCCCGCAAGTGCAAACACCTTGCTGTCGTACTCTTTGCAGGCTTTTATGGATTTTTCCGTAAGCACCTCTATAACGGCTTGCTGGAAAGAGGCCGCGATATCCGCCTCGTTTATTGGCTCGTTTTTCATTTTCGCCTTGTTTACATAGTTTAAAACAGCCGATTTAAGGCCGCTGAAACTAAAATCATAGCTGCCGTCTTCAAGCGTTACGCGGGGGAATTTTATCGCAAACGGATCCCCCTCTTCCGACAATTTGTCTATCTGCGGACCGCCCGGGTACGTCAGCCCGATAACACGCGCCACCTTGTCGTAGGCCTCGCCCGCAGCATCGTCACGCGTTCTGCCAAGTATCTTGAAACTGCTGTAACTTTCGATATTTACAAGATGCGTATGCCCGCCGCTTACGACCATACACACAAAAGGCGGTTTCAGATCCTTATGTTCTATATAATTTGCCGCAATATGCCCCTCTATATGATGCACGGGCACAAGCGGCTTGTTAAGCGCATACGCCAGTGCCTTTGCGTGAGAAAGCCCCACAAGCAGCGCACCCACAAGCCCGGGGCCGTAAGTTACCGCAACCGCATCTATATCGTCAAACGACAGTCCCGACTCCTCCATAGCGCGCGAAACGACACCGTCTATCTTCATTATATGCTGACGGCCCGCAATTTCGGGCACTACACCGCCAAAAAGCTTGTGCGTTTCTATCTGCGTATAAATAATATTTGAAAGCACTTCCCTGCCGTTTTTTACGACCGCCGCCGAAGTTTCGTCACAGGAAGTTTCTATAGCAAGTATATTTATATCTTTGTCCATAATTTTCCCCTTTATTCGGTTGGAATATTTATAGTAAACGACAAAAGTCTTTGGACTTTGGGCGTTTACTTGCGCCGACTGCGAGCCGCAAAGCGGCTTTATTCCTTGTACGCAGTCGTGTGCATGCCCCGCAGGGTTATAGTAAAGGACATTTTTAAATGTCCTTTACTATAAACGATCCATACAAGGTATTTTACCATAAACCGAAATAAAAATCAATATTAATCGACACTCAAAAATTTATAAAAAACTATTTAATTGTCTGCCAATATGTGTTATAATATATTTTATGTATCAACGGAAACAGAGGTGAGAATATGAAGAAAAGAGTTGCTGTTATAGATATCGGCTCCGACGATATCAAACTCAACATATCCGAGAGGCAAAACGGCAGGCTGCGCAATGTCGATACGCTTGTGCGCGGTTTAAGCCTTGGCGAAGATACCTTCCTTACGGGTAAAATAACTTATGAAAGCGCGGAAAACACTGCCCGCATACTGAACGATTTTAACCGCGTAATAACCGAATACAACGTATCCGATACCGTTGCCGTTGCCACCACGGCAGTGCGCGAATCTTCAAATATGCCCTATTTTATCGAACAGCTGCGTATAAAAACGGGTATAGATATAAACGTTATAGACAGCAGGCGCGAAAAAATACTTATAAACAAGATGGTATACGGCCTTTTATCGGAAGATACAAAGTCCTCCGCGCTGGTCGTACACCTCGGCGGCGGCACGATCGGCCTTTCGGTTTTTCGCGGCGGTGAAATAACCGACACCCTTACCATTTACACAAGCGCACTAAGGCTAAGCAAACAGTTTGAAAGCCACGGCACTATCGACACCCTTTACTACTCGGATGTAATAAAGGAATATCTTGAAGGCTATCTGTACGAAATAGAAAAATTCCTTGAAGACAGCCCCGAAAACTTTGTGCTTACGGGCAGCAATGTCGATATTATAGCGGGTATGTGCGGCACGGAAAGCGACAGAAATATAGACCGAAAACATTTTAACGAGCTGTACAAAAGCGTAAAAAACAAGACCCCGCAGCAAATAAGCGAAAAGTACGATATAGCGCTTGAAAGTGCCGATGTTATTCTTTCCGCAATTATAATTTTAAACAGACTTATGAAATATACGCTTGCGGACAAAATAGCCTGTCCGCATACCACCATAGGCGAATCCATTGCCTACAGTATACTTTTTCCAAGCGAAAGCAATTCGGTAGACGAGCGTTTTATGGAGTTTTCCGTAAACTCCGCCAAAAAAATAAGCCGCCGTTTTCTTGTAAACAGCAGTCACGCAGACAGAGTAAGCGCAACCGCACTTATGATATTTGACAAGTTAAAACGCTATCACGGCTTGGGCAACGAGGAAAGGCTATTGCTGCACCTTTCCTGCATACTGCAAAACTGCGGAAAATTTATCAATGTAACAAAGCATCAGGTACACAGTTACAATATAATAAACGGCCTTAATATTGTGGGCATAGACGATGTGCAGCGCCGTATACTTGCGCTTATCGCGCTTTATCACAACAGGCCGCCCTATAATGTACACGATATCCCGCCGAAGGACCTTGTGGTGATATCAAAACTTTGCGTTATACTTATGCTTGCAAACTCGATAAACAAAAGCTATACAAAGGGTTTTGAAAAGACGGAGGCCGTTATACGCGGCAATAAATTTACAATAACCGTACATACCTACAAAAACATAGAGCTTGAAAAATGGTCGTTTATGAAGTGTGAACCGTTTTTCCGCGAGGTTTACGGTCTTGAGGCAGAATTGAAGAAAAGAGGTGTTTTCCAATGAAACCCGCATTATATATAAACCGCGAGCTGAGCTGGCTTGAATTTAACTACCGCGTGCTTGAAGAGGCGCTTGACAAAACCAATCCCATACTTGAAAGATTTAAATTTCTTGCCATAACCGCCTCTAATATGGACGAATTTTTTATGGTGCGTGTTGCGGGCCTTACGGAACAGTATTACGCAGGCAGAAACAAGCCCGACCCCGCAGGAATGACACCCAAGCAGCAGCTTGATGCCATATCCGAGGCCGCACACGACCTTATGGCACAGCAGTACAACTGCCTTAACCGCCAGCTTATACCGCAGCTGGAGCAAAACGGCATAAAATTTGTTACTTATGACGAACTTACCCCCGAAGAGAGTGACTATGTAAAAGCGTATTTCAAAACAACGCTTTTCCCCGTTATCACGCCTATGGCAATAGACCAGAGCCGCCCGTTTCCGCTTATCGCGGGCAAAAGCCTTAACTTTATCGTTGAGATAGGCGGCAACGGAGAGGAAAGCTATGCCTTTGTGCAGGTACCTGGCGTTGTAAACCGCATTTTCAAGCTGCCCTCGGGAAAGCGCTGCATTTTGCTTGAAGAGATAATACGCAGACATATAAACAAACTTTTTAAAGGTTATGAAGTTTTAAGCGCTTATTGTTTCCGTATAATCAGAAATGCCGACCTTGATATTGACGAGGAAGATGCGCACGACTTGCTTGTGGAGATAGAAGAAAGCGTAAAACAGCGTAAACGCGGTCAGCCCGTAAGGCTTGAAGTCGAAAAAGACATCTGCAAAAAAAGCTTTGAATTTCTTAAAAAAGAACTTCCCGCAGACGAACAATCGATATACCGCGTAAGCGGCCCTCTTGACCTTACTTACTGTTTTGCCGTAAGCGGTCTTTCCGATGCGCCCGAACTTTCCGACCCGCAGATGCCGCCCATACCCCGTCCCGAGTTTGAGGACAGGAATATTTTTGACGTCATACGCGAAGGTGATCTTTTGCTGCACCACCCATACGACAGTTTTGATGCGGTCGTAAACCTTGTGAAAGAGGCCGCAGCCGACCCCAACGTACTTGCAATAAAGCAAACCCTATACCGTGTTTCGGGAAACTCGCCCATAATAAACGCACTTATACAGGCCGCCGAAAACGGTAAGCAGGTAACCGCACTTGTGGAGTTAAAGGCACGTTTTGACGAAGAGAACAATATCATCTGGGCAAGAAAGCTTGAAAAAGCAGGCTGTCACGTTATTTACGGCCTTGTCGGCCTTAAAACACACTGTAAGCTTTGCCTTGTGGTCCGCCAGGAAGACGACGGAATAAGGCGATATGTTCACCTTGGCACAGGCAACTACAACGATAAAACGGCCAAAACTTACACCGACCTTGGCCTGCTGACCGCAAAAGAAAGCTACGGAAAAGACATTTCGGCGCTTTTCAATGTACTTACAGGCTACTCGAAAGAATTGGGCTGGAGCCGTATCGCAGTTGCCCCCACAGGTTTAAGACAAATGTTTACCACAGCCATAAAGCGAGAGACCGAAAATGCAAAGAAAGGCCGTCCCTCACGCATTATCGCCAAAATGAACTCACTTGTGGATGTGGACATAATAGACCTTTTGTACAAAGCATCCCAGGCGGGGGTTAAAATAACGCTTATAATACGAGGGATCTGCTGCCTGCGTTCGGGCATAAAGGGTATAAGCGACAATATCACCGTAATAAGCATTGTCGGCCGTTTTCTTGAACACAGCAGAATATATTATTTTGAAAATTCGGGTTCACCTATAATATGGCTCTCTTCTGCCGACTGGATGCCGAGAAACCTTGACCGCCGCGTGGAAGTTGCATTTGAAGTGACAGATGAAAAACTACGTAACAAAATAAAAGATATCATTCAGCTGACACTTAAAGACACGGTAAAAGCCCGTGTACAGCAGCCCGATGATATCCGTTACAAGCGCATAGACAAACGCGGCAAAGAGTTGATACAGTCACAGCTTGCGTTCTATGCCGAAGCTAAAAAATATTACAAGGATTATAAAAAAGAAAAAACAAAAGATGTATTTATCCCCGTTTCTTCACATTAAAATAACGGGGAGTTTCGGAAAAAACTATCATCAAAAAATTAAGCGGAGAAATAGATAATGTCTATCTTCTCCGCTTTTTAAATTGCAATACTGCCTAAGCTTTATTTAAGATGTCTTCGATCTCCTCAACGGCAAATCTTACGCAGTCATCACAGCTGCAAAGCGGTTTTCCGTCGGTAACGCTTTTAAGTTCGCGGCAAATAGTGGCACCGCATTTTGTTTTAAACGCAGCGTGAATATCTTTGGCCTGTTTTGATGCGGGTTTGCCGTCCGAACCTGTCAGACCCATAACCATTTCAGCCCCGCAAAGCGCGCCGCAGGTGCCTTCCATACCGCCCATACCCGCGCCGAAACCCGCGCCGAGCTTTTTGCTCATTTCCTCGCTTATGCCAAGTTCGTCTTTATAAGCCGCCAGCACAGCCTGACAGCAGTTAAAACCGTTATGTTTAAATTCAACGGCATTTTCTCTTTTTTCCATTATAAACACCTCTGATATATCCAAACCATTGTTTATAATAAAAAAGGACTGTTATAAAACAGCCCCAATTTATTAAAATCAGATCGCACGAGTAACCTTACCTGCGCGTACACATCTTGCGCATACGTTTACAGACTTAACTGTACCGTTTTCGATAATTTTTACCTTGCGAACATTAGCCTTCCAAGTTTTCTTTGCACGTCTTGAAACCTGGCTACGGTTAATGCTTATTCTGCGGCCTGTAAGCATAGTTTTATTACAAATTTCACACTTTGCCATTGATAGCACCTCCTTGAATATCGTAAATTACATCTTTTTAATTAATTAGTAAACACATCAATAAATATAATAACAGAAAATAATACAAATTGCAAGTATTATTTAAAAATTTTTTGAAAAAATTTTAAGCCTGTATCAAACCGCTTTTTGCGTGTTCTGTAGCAAACTCGATATACTTGCCCGTGCCTATTGCAACACAGCTTATGGCCTCGTCGGCAATTACGGCATTTATACCCGTTTTTTCCTTGATAAGCTTATCCATACCGTACAAAAGCGAGCCGCCGCCCGTCATTACAATGCCGCGTTCCGAAATATCCGCCGCAAGTTCGGGCGGGGTACGTTCAAGCACATAATGCACCGCATCAACTATCGCCATCGCACATTCACGCATAGCCTCGTTCATTTCGTCCGATGTGACCTTTATCATTGCGGGCAGGCCGTTTACAAGATTTCTTCCGCTTACATCCATTGTCACCACAGCCGTATCGCTGTAGGCTGTACCTATATTTATTTTAAGTGATTCCGCCGTGCGTTCGCCTATAAGCAGATTATGCTTTTTCTTCATATATCTGACAATGGCATCGTCAAAATTGTCACCTGCCATTTTTATACTTGTGCTTA
>CAMNCZ010000005.1 GCA_946534775.1 uncultured Eubacteriaceae bacterium | reverse complement strand
CCTTATATGGAAGTTGCGGCATTTATGGACGGTCAGGAAACCATTGAACCGCTTGCAGACAGAATAAGAGGTCGATTTACTATCGAACCTGTCGTTCATCCTGTAACGGGCGAGGTAATTGTCGAAGCGGACAAGATGATCTCACCCGATCAGGCAGATGCGATCGTTGCAGCGGGCATTGAAAAGGTTAAGATAAGAACCATTTTAAGCTGCCGCAGCCACAAGGGCATTTGCTCCAAGTGTTACGGCGCAAATATGGCCAGCGGCCGTATGGTAAGGATAGGTGAAGCTGTCGGTATTATCGCAGCTCAGTCTATCGGTGAACCAGGTACACAGCTTACAATGCGTACATTCCATACGGGCGGCGTTTCCGGTAACGACCTTACACAAGGTCTTCCCCGTGTCGAGGAACTTTTTGAGGCGAGAAAGCCCAAGGGCGTTGCCATTATAGCCGAGTTTGGCGGTACCGTAACCGTTGAGGACGGCAAGCGCAGACGACAGGTGACTGTAACGGCTGCAAACGGCGAGGTAAAGGAATACCTTATCCCCTACGGCGCGCGTATCAAGGTTATGAACAATGATGTTATCGAAGACGGTGACGAACTTACAGAAGGTTCCGTAAATCCGCACGATATCCTCAGAATTAAGGGTATCCGCGGTGTTCAGGACTATATGATCCGCGAAGTTCAGCGAGTTTACCGTTTACAGGGTGTTGATATCAACGATAAGCATATCGAGGTTATCGTTCGCCAGATGTTAAAGCGTGTTCGTATTGAAGATGCGGGCGATACGGAGTTTATGCCCGGCAACTATGTTGACTGGCTCGACTACGAAGATGCGGTCAAGGATATGGAAGAAAAGGGACTTGCACCCTGTGTCGGTTCAAGAACTCTTCTCGGTATCACAAAGGCATCTCTCGCAACCGAAAGCTTCCTGTCGGCAGCATCCTTCCAGGAGACTACAAGGGTACTTACCGAAGCCGCTATCAAGGGCAAGATCGACCCGCTTATCGGTCTGAAAGAAAACGTTATTATCGGTAAACTTATCCCCGCAGGTACGGGTATGAATACTTACCGCAAGATAGATCTTAAACTCGACCTCCCCGAGGACAGCGACGAGATAGAAGTAGCCGCAGCCTCCGCCGAGGAAGAACCGTCATTAGAAATGTCGGAATCGGGTTTTGATACATTCTGATAAATTTCGAGGGTGGCGCTTAATGCGACACCCTCTTTTTATTACAAACGGAAAATCTTAAAACGGATACTCTTCGTTAAATAAGGTTTTGAGTTTTCGTATAGCTATTGAATTTTGCTGCTCGGCTGCTTCAATGTATAATTGGTGTGCCGTATCCACATCGCGCTGCACATACTTGCCTTCATATAAGTAATCGGCATAGCGGCGCAGTCCGGGCGAAATATTGTGTTCCGCAGCCCATTCGTAAAACTTGGCTGCTCTTTTTTTGTCTTTTTCTACACCCAACCCTTTTTCGTAAGTTTCGGCAATATTTATAATAGCTTCGTCAGAGCCGTTGTCAAACGCCTTTGTAAACCATATCAGGGATTTTCTGAGGTCTTTTTCCACAAGTATGCCGTCGCGGTACAATTCACCGAGCTCGCACTGGGCATCGGCATCGCCGCCCTCCGCAGCATTAATATATAATTCGATAGCCTTGTCTCTGTCACGCACTACACCTAACGAGTGACGGTAGCACCTTGCAAGCAGCAACATTCCTTCGTAATTACCCATATCAGCAAGCTTTTGCAGCCATTTTATGCCGCTTTTCCAGCTTGCTTTCGTGCCGATGCCGCAAACACAGCAAAAATGGGCTTTCAGCATAGCAGGCTCATAATTTTCCCTTGCGGCTTTTAAATAGGCACTGTATGCCTTTCGTGGACTTTTTTTTGTACCTATGCCGCAAAAATAGCAATTACCCAGCATATAATATGCAGGTATATGGCCCATATCCGCGGCTTTTTTAAACAGCCTGAAAGCCTCATCGTCATTCGGTTCGATGCCGGAGCCGTAGAAATACGCAAGTCCCGCCTTATACACGGCAGGAGGATAATTATATTCCGCAAGCTGAATATACATTGCAAAAGCACTATCAAACCAAAATATAGAATCAAGAAATTCCGCTTTGTTATATGCGGTTTCAAGTTCCGCATTATCGTGAATACCGTATTTGCCGTTGTTGTAACAAATGGTTTTTATCATAGACATTCCTCCTGAGACATAAACGCTTTTGACGGGTTTCTGAATAGGCCCCTTATTTTGGGGTGAGTATTACTTATTATATGGCAAGTTTAGACAAATGTCAATTATTTTTTTGGCCTTTGGAGGGATTTGTGACTATTTTGTGCCATACATTGTATCGAAACGACTGCAAAATAACAAAAAACGCAAAAAAAACGAAAAAAATGAAAAAAACTCTTTTATTATGTTGCAAAACGTGATATACTGTATCTGTATGCAAACGACACAGTTATTTGACATCGCCGAAATTACGGCGAAGCGCTGCGGTAACAAAAAGGTTACTGCATATATAAATTTTCGAGAGGTGTGAACACGTTTGGAACGTCTTTATATAAGGGGACAGCGTAAACTTAACGGCGAAGTCGCGGTAAGCGGCGCAAAAAATGCCGTTGTGGCTATAATACCTGCCGCCATAATGGCGAAGGGTGTTTCTGTAATTGAAAACTTGCCGCGTATTGCCGATGTGCGAAGCTATGTTACCACATTGAACAGTCTTGGCGCAAAATGCGATTTTATTGACGATCAGACACTCAGGATAGATGCGACAGAGATCACAGATTTTCACGCAGACAGCGAAGACGTGCGCAAAATGCGTGCCTCCTACTATCTTATGGGGGCGCTGTTGGGCAGATTTAAGCAGGCTGTTGTGGCATTGCCGGGCGGATGTAATTTCGGCTCACGCCCCATAAATCTGCATTTAAGCGGTTTAAAGGCGCTTGGTGCGCAGATATCGGAGGATTACGAACACGGTGTTATCTCGCTTAAAGCCGATAAACTGGTAGGTACAAGCATTTTCCTTGATACCGCAAGTGTGGGTGCTACAATAAATATTATGCTTGCCGCCGTTTATGCGGAGGGCGTTACTACAATTGAAAATGCGGCAAAAGAACCGCATATTGTCGATACGGCCAACTTTTTAAATATGATGGGCGCCAAAGTAAAGGGCGCAGGTACCGATGTTATCCGCATAACGGGCGTTAAGGAACTGCACAGTGCGCAGTATATGATAATACCCGACCAGATAGAGGCGGGTACATATATGATAGCTGCGGCAGTCTGCGGCGGGGATGTTAAAATCTCAAACCTTATCCCGAAGCACATGGACAGCCTTACCGCCAAGCTTAAAGAGGCGGGCTGCAAGATAGAAGAGGGCGACGATTATATCCGCGTTGTCTCGGACGGCAATTTAAAGGCAATAAATGTAAAAACAATGGCATATCCGGGCTTCCCGACCGACCTTCAGCCGCAGATGGCGGTGCTTTTGTGCAAGGCATCGGGCACAAGCGTGCTGATAGAAAATGTATGGGAAAACCGTTTTCAGTATGTGACGGAACTTCGCAGACTCGGCTGCGACATTACCGTTGACGGCAGAAAGGCCGTTATTATAGGTCAGCCCGTTTTAAACGGCGCAGACGTAAGCGCAACCGACCTTCGCGCGGGCGCGGCAATGGTAATTGCGGGCCTTTGCGCAAACGGAGAAACGCGTATAGGCAATGTGAAATATATTGACCGCGGTTACGAGCGTATCGAGCATAAACTCCGCAGTCTGGGTGCAGACATAGAAAGAGTGGACGAGCCAAATGCATAAAATAGAGTTTGCTACCATTGCCAGCGGCAGCAAAGGCAACTGCATTTATATAGGTACGCAAAATACAAAAATACTGATAGATGCGGGTATAAGCGGCAAAAAAGCTGAGCAGGGCCTTGCGGAACTGGGTCTGAAAGGCGAGGATATAGATGCCGTTTTTGTAACGCACGAGCATAACGACCACGTTGACGGTATAGGTGTGCTTTCAAGGCGCTACGATATACCCATTTACGCGACGGAGGGCACCTGGGGCAATATGCCCGAAAAAGTGGGCAATATACGCGAAAACAACAAAAAAGCCGTTTATGCGGGCGAAATGTGCGCTTTTAATGAGTTGGCGGTGTGTCCGTTTGAGATACCGCACGATGCGGCGCAGCCCGTGGGCTATCGTATAAGCGCGTATAACAAAACCGTGACCATAGCAACGGATATAGGCCATATAACAGATACCGTGCGCGAAAACTGCCGTGACTGCGACCTGCTTTTGCTTGAAAGCAATCACGATGTGGATATGGTAAGAAACGGCCCTTATCCGTATATGCTTAAACGCCGCGTTTTAAGCGACAACGGCCATTTGTCAAACGAAAACTGCGGCAAGGTGCTGACAGATATCTGCACAAGCCGCCTGAAATATGTTATACTCGGCCATTTAAGCGGCGAGAACAATACCCCGATACTGGCTTTTAACACATCAAAAGATATAATGCAAAAAGAGGGCATAGAAATAGGGGAGGACGGCGATGTTAAAATGTATGTTGCTGCGCCGTTTGGTGTAAAAAGAAGAATAGAGATATAAAAAGCACCCGTGACAGGTGCTTTTTTGACATATATTTTCGGAAAGGAGAATAAAATGAGAAACGTACTTCTGGTAAAATACGGCGAAATAGCCACACGCGGGAAAAACCGCTATTTGGTGGAAAACAGGCTGATACACACAATAATAGATAGGCTTGAGCCTTATGAGGGCTACCGCGTTTACAAGGAGCAGGGCAGGCTGCTTGTGGTAAACGAGCTGCATGAGTTTGATTATGAGCTGGTGATACCGCTTGTGACGGTTATGCCGGGCGTTACGGCTGTATGCCCCTGCGTGGAGACGGAGGATCAGTCTATAGAAAACTTGCGAAATATCGCGCTTGAACACTGCAAGGAGCATTTTGGTGACGGCCCTGTTACATATAAATGCGAAACAAAACGCAGCAATAAAAAATATCCTCTTACCAGCCGCGAGGTCTCGGCGGATATAGGCGGGTATATACTGCATAATATGGAAAATGTTTCTGTTGATGTACACGACCCCAATTTTACGGTGATGATAGAATTAAGAAACAACGCCTATATCTACACAAAGCTTATTGAGGGCTGCGGCGGCCTGCCGATGGGTACTTCGGGCAAGGCTACGCTTTTGATGTCGGGCGGTATCGACAGCCCCGTGGCGGGCTACCTTACGGCAAGACGCGGGGTCGAGATAGAGGCGGTCTACTTCGATTCGCCGCCATACACATCGGAACGCGCCAAGCAAAAGGTTATCGATCTTGCAAAGCGCCTTGCGGTCTACACAGGCGGTATCAGGCTTAATATCGTGCCTTTTACCGAGACCCAGCTGTATATTTACGAAAGTGTGCCGCCCGAAAAAATGACTATATTTTTAAAGCGCGCTATGCTTAAAGCAGCCGATAAAATAGCGGGCGAAAACGGTTCGCAGGCACTTGTTACAGGCGACAGCATCGGTCAGGTGGCAAGCCAGACTATGCACGCAATAAATGCCATAGACAGCGCTGCCGAAAATTTTGTTGTAATGCGTCCGCTGTGCGCTATGGACAAACAGGAAATTGTCGATATAGCGCGTAAAATAGACACTTTTGAAATATCAACACGTCCTTATGAGGACTGCTGCACGATTTTTGTGGCAAAACATCCCGAAACAAAGCCGAAAAAATCGCTGATAGAAAAAATGGAAAAAAAGATGGAAAAACTTGACGAATATATTGAAACTGCCGTAAAAAACAGGCAGATAACGGATCTTTAAAATGAAAAAACCAAAAATAGCGGACTTTATTGTAATTGCCGTTTTTCTGGCGGCGGCGGGCATAGCTTACGGCGTGCTGAATTTAAACAAAACGGGCGGCAAGACTGCCGATATATACGTCAAGGGCGAATTTTACACTGCCCTGCCGCTTGATAAAAATACGGTATATACCCCCGAGGCTGCGCCAAGCGTAAAAATCGAGGTAAAAGACGGGAAAGTGGGCTTTATCGAAAGCGACTGCCCCGATAAAATATGTATACATACGGGCTTTCTGGATATTTCGGGACAAACCGCCGTATGTCTGCCAAATGCGGTATCGGTAGTGGTGCGCGGCGGCAAAACCGAGGACGAAGTGGACAGTATTGTAAGATGAAAGAGGAAAAATATGGGAATGGCAGGAAAATTTATACAAAATAATGACCGTGACAGAAGCAAAAACGGCGTAAAAGGTGCATTTATAGCGGCAATTTTTTGCTTTATACTGAGTATAGGCATATTTTGCGGTGATATGTATATAAGAAAAAATTATGCGGAAACTCCCGCTGTGATAGTGCGCATACACCACGGCAGCGGCACCGGCAACGGTACACACGCAATAGTGAGGTATACATATAACGGCGAAAACTATGAGTCTGCGCTTAATACCTACAATGCATTCACTATGAAAGAGGGCAAAAAACTGAACGTTTATATAAACCCAAAAAGGCCCGACCTGCCGAGCGGCACTTCAAGGGCAATGTCCGTTTTTTCGGCGGCTATAGGTATGATTTTTTGGATAGCTGCGCTTAAAATAAAAAACGATCGATAAAGTTGAGGAACAAAAATGGATATGATAACATCACACCTTTGGGTGTGGCTTGTGCTGCTGTACGGCCTTTTGCGCGGCACACGCGATATGATAAAAAAGAAGGCCATGGAATTCAGTTCTGTTTTTGAGGTGCTGTTTTTTTACACGCTTTTGTCGTTTGTTATGGTGGTTTATGAGGCACCGTCGGCATTTGCGGTGCCGCCGAAATATATAGGCCTTATAACAATAAAATCGCTTATGGTGTTTATTGCCTGGTTTTGCAGCTTTATGGCTATTAAAAGGCTGCCTGTCAGCTTTTACGGCGTGCTTGAACTTTCAAGTGTCGTTTTTTCCACGATAATGGGCGTTTTGGTGGTTGGCGAACATCTTACGATATTTCGCGTTATAGGCACCTGTATAGTTATGCTGGGCCTGTTTTTGGTAAATTTAAGAAAGCAGACCGCAAACCCAAATAATCAAATAACCGCAAAATATGTCACTTTGGCACTGTTAAGCTGCCTGTTTAACGCAATAAGCGGCGTAATGGACAAACTGCTTATGTCAAAGGGCGAAATAGACAGCGGCCAGCTGCAATTTTGGTTTATGTTTTTGATGACGTGTATGCACCTTTTGTATATCGTTATATCAAAAAACAAAGTGCGCATCGACCAAATTTGGAAAAACAAGTGGATAATTTTAATGGCTCTGCTTTTTGTTATAGGCGACCGCGCGCTTTTTTACGCAAACAGCATACCCGACAGCGAAGTCACGGTTATGACACTGCTTAAACGCTGCTCCTGCTTTGTCACCATAGTCGGCGGCGCGGTATGGTTCAAGGAGAAAAATATTATGTACCGCCTTGCCTGCGGCCTTTTAATTATGGCGGGCATAGCAATAGGCCTGCTGGGCTGAAATATATCGGCGGGGTATAAATTTACGAAAATACATAGCGAAAGTGCGCCGGAAATGTGAAAGCCAAAATTTTAAATAAAGCTTTATCAAAATTTTGCAAAATCCTTGACAAAACAGATAAAATATAGTATTATAAAAACACAAGAGGGAGCAGTCAAGGACTGCACCCCCGTAAAGAGTTTTATTAAAATAACCGCTTTAGTTTGGGAGCTTGGCGGTTATTTTTTTATTGCAACAATGAGTATCACTAAAATCGAAATAACAAGTATGTATTCGTAGTAACCCATATCACCACCTCCTATGCAAAAATCCATACCTGTATTTTTGCCGAGTGTGGAGTGCAGTCCGCCATTACGCAGTTTTCCCTTGCGGAAAATTCTGCTCACCTCTTGCTAAACCACGATATTTGCCGTAGTCTGACTGTATTATAGCAAAGCCTTGTTATTTATGCAATATATTTGCCGAAATTGTAAAATAAATGAAAAGTATTTTTTATGCAGTTTCTATTTACCGTCTGATCATACATCCAAGGAATACCACAAAAAAACAGGTAAACTCAAAAAAATTCATCTTGTAATATTTAATGAAAAATGTTAAAATATAATTGGTTATATATGCAATATACATATACATAAATGTATATGACAAAACGGAGGGATGTACAAATTGGATATAAACATACCCGATGCGGCGGCGAGAATAATGGCGGCGCTTGAAAACGGCGGCTATGAGGCTTTTATCGTGGGCGGCTGCGTGCGTGACAGCATAATGGGGCGTGAACCCAAGGACTGGGATATAACCACATCCGCTTCGCCCGAGGAGGTAAAGGCGATATTTGCGCCAAAGAAAGATTTTCATACCGTAGATACGGGCATACAGCACGGTACGGTGACGGTGGTCTATGACCATACGGGGTATGAAGTGACCACATACCGAATTGACGGCGAATATACCGACAACCGTCACCCCGACAGCGTTTTATTCACAAAAAATATAGAAGATGACCTGGCACGTCGGGATTTTACCGTAAATGCCATTGCCTACAGCCCGAAACGCGGCTTTGTGGACCCGTTTGACGGGCGGGCGGATATAGAAAAACGTGTCATACGCGGTGTCGGCTGCGCTGCCGACAGATTTGACGAAGATGCTTTAAGGATAATGCGGGCAGTGCGTTTTTCGGCGCAGCTTGACTTTGAGATAGAGGAAGAAACGAAAAAAGCGATATATGACAAGGCTTGTCTTATAAAAAACATCAGCACGGAGCGCATAAGGGAGGAGTTTACAAAGACACTTATGAGCGACGAGCCCGAAATGATAGGCACTTTTAAAAATACGGGCATACTTGATTTTTTTATCCCGGGCAACGGCTATGACACAGACACACATCAGCGAAAACTTCAGCTTTGCCCTAAGCGGCTTCCCGTAAGGCTTGCGGTGATAATGGCTTATACGGACTGCGCGGATATAAACAAAATGCTGAAAAAAATGACCTTTGATAACGAAACTTCGCGTATGACGGCGGCAATAGTGAAAAATTCAACCCTGCCGCTTGAAAGCGAGTACGATATTCGCGTACTTATCAACAAAATGGGCGAGGACGGCGCAAAGCTTGAACTTTATTTCAGGTCCGCAAACGATCCTATCGGGCTGATAGACCTTGATAACGCGAAAAAAATGTGCGAAATATCTTTGATGTACGAAAAAATAATAAAAAACAAGGATTGCTGCACGATTGGCGGCCTTGCGATAAACGGCGGCGACTTGCAGGCTTTGGGCGTGCCGAAAGGCCAAAAAATAGGCGAACTGCTGAATACCGCCTTGGATGCCGTTTTGCACGATCCGTCATTAAATACAAAAGAAAAACTTATTGAAATACTTAATGTATAATGCGATTTTTTATAGGAGGGTAACGACAAATGAAGAAAAAATGCATACCTTTAACATTGGCATTTTTAATGGCCGTATCTCAGGCTATGCCTGCGTTTGGTGCGGAAGCATCGGGCGAGTGGCTGACGGGCTGGACGGGCAAGGCAGGCAGCACGGAATACAGCGTTGACGGCAGCGGCGACAGCTTTGTGCTTGCAAACAACAAGGTAAACAACGGTAAGTTTACCGACGGCGAGGACAGCATTATCTATGCCGCAAAGAAAATCTCGGGTGAAGAGGATTTTACATTTTCGGCAACGGTATCTATCGATGAATATTCGGTAATGGCCGAAAGCAGCAATCCTCAGCAGGGTTCTGTCGGTATTGCGGTGCTGGACGATCTGTTCAACAAAACAGACGATATCGCATACACGGACTCGCTGTTTTTGGGCAGCTATGCGCCCGATAAAAAGTCGGATATGGCTATTTACCCCATTATCCGCGATAACAGCGACAAAAAGACCGTTGGCGATGCACTTTCCGATACTTTTAAAAACGAGGGTGAAAACCTTGGCGAATTTGAGCTGAAAATAGAAAAATCGGGCAATATGTATACTTTTACCTGCGGCGAAAAAAGCTACTCGGCAGAAGTTTACAACTTTGACGGCGATATCTATCCCGCACTTTACATTGCAAGAAACGCAAAGGCAAGTTTTAAAAACGTGAAAATCGAGATAGCCGACAGACGTCCCGTTAAGGTGGAGATAAAAGATGCGCAGACCGAATACTACTACGGACAGGCTTTAAAGCCCGTAACTGCGCTGGTTACATACAGTGACGGCACAACGGCGGAAACAAGCGAACTTTCGGTAAAAGGCTACAAGCCCGAAACCGTGGGCAAGCAGAAACTTACCGTAAGCGCAGGCGCTGCAAAAACCCGGTACACGGTCACGGTAAAGCCGCGCACGGTAAAAACCATAAGCGTGGATTATACGCCCGTTAAGACAAAATATGCCAAAAACGGCGTTTTCAACTCTACGGGTATGCAGGTGAGCGCCGTTTATGAAGACGGTTCTTCGGAAGTTCTTGACAATGATTCGGTAAATATCAAATTGGGCGGCAAGACCGTAAAAGACGGTGATATACTGCCTACGGCGGGCAAACTTACGGCTTTTGTTACAAGAAAAGACGAGAAAGGCGTAAAATCGGGTAAGGCGGTGGCGCGTTTTGATGTGGAAGTTTCGCCAAAGACCGTAACAAGCCTTGAAATAAAGCCGCCCGCAAAGACAAAATATTATGTGGGCGATGAACTTGATCTTGCGGGTATTATCGTAACGGCGCATTATTCGGACGGTTCGGCCGAGATACTTGACAAAAACGAATATAAGGTATCGGGCTTTGACAGCGATTTTGAGGAGAAAAAACTGAGCATTGCCGTTGACCCCGTAAGCGGCGGCACGGGCGGCAGCTTTGATATAAGCGTGCAAAAACGCAGCGCGCAGAAACTTGTTGTTACCAAATATCCCAAAACAACTTACGCTATTGGCGACAAGGTGGAGACCGAGCTGTCGGCAGCTGTCGAATACGACAACGGCGACCTTGAAAAGACGGATGCTTACACGGTAGATGCTTCCGCGGTAGATACTTCGCAGGCAGGCGAATATACCGTTACGGTAAGGCCTAATGACGGCAAGCTTTCGCCCGTTTCAATAAAGGTAAATGTTGAAGAGGCTAAGGAGCATTTTTGGCGAAAGAGTACTTTCGGCCAGTCTTCGGGCTATAATGATGCCGAAAAAACAGGAGTTTCCGCCGATGAATACGGCACGGTAAACGGCAAAATAAATGTACGTTCGTGGGGAGGCGCGGGCAAGATAACCGCCGACCACGACGGTATGACTTACTATTACACACAGGTGACACCCGACGAAAACTTTACGCTTTCGGCGGATATAACCGTAAACAAATATCTTGAACACGACAACGACGACACCAAGCGAAACGGCCAGGAGGCCTTTGGTATTATGGTGCGTGATGCCGTACCTTTAACGGGAACGGACGGCGGGCAGACCGTAAGCGAGGATGCCGCAAAGAAAGACGAGCAGGGCGTTTCACTGCCGCTTGAAGGCAGCAAGGTGTTTGCATCAAATATCGCTATTCTCGGCGGTTACAGCGGTACGGGCTGGCCGAGTGATACTTCGGACCCGTCTTATGAAAAGAAAACCAAGCTTAACCGCATAAATCTGCTTGTAAGGCAGGGCGTTGAAACGCCCGACGGCGGCGGCACAAGGATAGGCCCGACAGCACTTTCGGAGACCTTCCCCGCAGAAGGCAGCAAATACCGTCTTACTATGCAGAAACTCAACGGCGGCCTTTATGTAAGCTGCTATGATTATCAGACGGAAAAAACCAAGGAAGATTTTTATTATGACGATTCTTTCCTTGCAACGCAGACTCCGCAGAGCTATGTAGGCTTCTTTACGGCGCGCTGGGCAGATATAGATGTTGAAAACGTAACCTACTATACGGGCAGCAAGGCTTACAGCCAAAGCATTTCCGCAAAGGCCGACAACAAGAAAACACCCGTTGTACAGGTGCTTTCAAGCGAGTACACCACAAACAACAATTATACGCTTGAATTAAAGGCCGAGGACAGCGCAAAGGGCCGTGTTACGGTAAAACTGAACGATGCTGTTGTACTGCGTGATGCGGATATGGAAAAAACGCTTTCGCTTAATGTAAAGCTGCACTCAAATGCGGCAAACCGCTTTACCGTGCTGTACACACCCGATGATACACAGGCTTTGACGGACTATACACCTATAGTTTTAAGACATACCGTATATCAGAAAAACCTTAACAAGTCGCTTTCAACTATTTATGCAGCGCCAAACGGCAGCTTTAACGGCGACGGCACAAAGGAAAAACCGCTTGATATCTACAGTGCGGCGGGCTTTGTGGCAGAGGGTCAGACAGCGGTTCTTACAGAGGGCACTTACAAAATGACCAAGCCGCTTGAAATTGCAAGGGGCAACGACGGCAAGCCGGGCGCTTTAAAGACATTAAAGGCAGACGGCAAGGTAGTGCTGGATTATCAAGGCGAATATGCGGGTGCCGTTATTTCGGGCAATTACTGGCATATTCAGGGAATAGATTTCACAAACTGCGGCCCCAACCTCAAGTGCGTTCACTTAGGCGGCAGCAGCAATATAATCGAGGACTGCAAGTTCTACAATAATCAGGATATGGGTCTTCAGATAAGCCGTACAAACAACAGTGACGACAGGCGCACCTGGCCTTCAAACAACAGGATAGTAAATTGTGAGGCCTACAACAACTGCGACCCGTCAAAGATAAATGCAGACGGTTTCGGCGCAAAACTTACCGTTGGCGAAGGCAATGTATTCAAGGGCTGCAAGTCGCATCACAACGTGGATGACGGCTGGGACCTTTACACAAAGACGGGTACGGGTGCTATCGGCGCGGTAACGCTTGAGGACTGCGTATCGTATAAAAACGGTATACGCCTTAACGAAGACGGCAGCGAAACAAGTTATGAAGCGGGCGGCAACAACGGCTTTAAACTGGGCGGTGAAAATGTTGCGGTTGCGCACAGACTGATAAATTGTCAGGCTTACGACAATATGCACAACGGTATCACCACCAACTCCAACCCCGCACTTGTGCTTGAAAATGTTAAAAGCTACAACAATGCGGCGGCAAATATCCGCCTTTACAGCGACAAGCCCGAGGACTACGCTTATACGGTCAAAGGCATTGTTTCCTACGGCGGCGGCGAGCCCGATGTTATAGCAACGGTAACGGAAGACACAAACTACAAAAACAACAGTGATACACCGCTTTTAAGCCCGATAAATTACTTTGATCTTGACGGCACGGGCGGCAAAAACAGCCTTGGTGAAAGGGCAGGTAAATAATGGGATATTGAGGGTGTCGCATTAAGCGCCACCCTCTGGCAAAAA
>CAMNCZ010000004.1 GCA_946534775.1 uncultured Eubacteriaceae bacterium | reverse complement strand
TTAAAAGGGGCTTATTCGCTGATTTTTGTAAAAAATCTTAATGCGACAGCCCCTACACTCTTTTATAATTCACCTGTTTTGTTGCCGATAGTCCAAGCATAGCCGCATTCGCATATCTGACCTATCTTTGTTGTTTTGCCGTCATCAGCGATAAATGTTCTGTACATAAGCTTTGTACCCTGACATTTGGGGCATTTTTTCTGCTCCGTATCATAGTTTTCCATACCGATTATACCGATTATCTCTGAACCTTTGGCTGTATTGCCGCCCGTTATGTTTTTCAGTTCTTCAGTGCTTAATTTTTTATTTGCATCCATATAAACCACCCTTTCTCAAATAGTTTTTTAAGCCTCATATTCAAGCGTTGCGCCGAATGTCCACGAATAGCCGCAGCCGTCTTTAAGGCATTTTTGACCCATACGGCTGTGGGAGTTATCCCCAAGCACGAAAAACTTATAATCCAGCGTCGTGCCGCCGCATATAGGACAAGTTGTCCTGGGCGCCGCAAAATGCTCCATCTCATCTGCCGAAGTTTCGTGCGACACCTCCAGTGTACCGCCCGATATATGTTTTAAAATATCGTCATCAATACGATTTTCCAATTTAAGTTTCATCTAATATGCTCCTTTCGCATCTGTTATATTCCATTATTGCCTTGTTTTCTTTCTGTAATTGTATTATAATAAATATCCCTCAATTATTCAATAATCAATTTTAACTAAATTTGTAAACTAAACTACATTTTTATGTAAATGTGTTGTTTTATTTACAAAACAGCGTGAAATTGTTTGACATAAAATTATAAAAGCGGTATGATAAATATATACTACCCGAAAGCGAGATGTTTTTATGAATGAAAAAAAGCCCGACCGACGCACGGCAAAAACCAGAAAAGCCCTTTGCAATGCGCTTGCCGAACTTCTTATGGAGAAGGAACTGCACAAAATAACCGTTCGTGAGATAACCGACAGGGCGGATGTGAACCGTGTTACATTCTACAAGCATTTTCTTGATGTATACGACCTTTATGACAAGACCGAGTCCGAGATACTTGTGGAACTCGGGCTTTTGATGCTGAAACTTGAGGAACTGCCGCCGCAGGAGTTTTTCGACAAATTGACGGAATATATCTCGGATAACCGCAGCATATTCAAAATGGTATTCTCCACAAACGCCTCGGGGCTTATGTACGGCAAGCTCAGCAAAATGACGGAAGGCCTTTTCCGCCAGATAGAAAGCGAAAAGCAGGCAACGGATATACACAACAAAGACCTGGAATATACAGGCATCTACCGCGCGCAGGGCTGTCTTGCGGTAATATCCCGCTGGGTATTGTCGGACTTTAAAGAGGACCGTGAGTTTATCATTAAAACCATATCAAGGCTTGACGAAAACCTGCTTAAAGTCACCTCTGAAAATTCATTTTTTACATAACTTGATGAATTTTTAGAAATAGTTTGGATTTACTGAATCTACCCCGATCCTCTGCGTTCTGCTTCAAATCATTTTTGGGAGGCGCACTTAATTAAGCAGTGCGACCCCAAGATTAAGATAGCCCGCAAACGTGACCCACGCAAGGTAAGGCAGCATAAGCCAAGCGGCCGTTTTGGATATTTCGCGAAATTTTATAACGGTAAGCAGTATAAGCACCCACAAAAGCACCAGCCACAAAAACGCGAAATAATACAATCCAAGCCTGAAGAAAAACACGGGCCAGAAGAAATTTACCGCAAGCTGCACGATATAAAGTGTTATTGCGCTGTTTTCCTCGGGGTCTTTCGCTGCCTCAAACACAAGATAGCTTGCTATGCCCATAAGCACAAAAAGAATGGTCCACACAACGGGGAAAAGCCACTGCGGCGGCGAAAGCGGCGGCTGCACTACCCTGTTAAATCCCTCCATACCGCTGCGCGACACAAGGGCCGACACCCCGCCCACGGCAAGCGGCAAAGCAATGCTGACAATAAGTTTTTTTATTTTTACTGACATAATATCACCTCTTTTGTTATTATAGTTAAAATAGGAAAAATTATGCCTTAAAAAAGAATTTTTATTGACCGAAAGAAATGAATGTATTATAATAGTATATATAAGAAACGGAAACCGCGCCATATCGGGCGTTTTTGAAAAAGGGGCGATAAAAGTGAAAAAAACTTATTCCATAGATTTCTGCGGACAGGAATACGCTTGGAAAAACGCAAAAGAAAGCTACCTGCCGGGGGAGACGGTAACGCTGTATTATTATATGATAGCAACCGACACCAATTACAGTTTTTTCCTTGATGAAGAATGGTTATACACCAATTACGAAACAGGCAAGGGCTTTATTATTACTTTTACTATGCCCGATCACGATGTTTCGCTGAAAGTTGTCGAAAAAAATTCAATGCTGCGGGAAATGCGATGATGCCCGCAGCATTATTTTGTATTTTATATTTTATTTTTTATTGTCACGGTTACTTTGTTGGGTCTTTCCCCTTGAGTATACTCATACTCCATTTTATCCGCCGTTCCTTTAAGTATTTTGTGCGCAAGTTCGTTTTCCGTATCGGCGGGGTCGAACTTACCGCCGCCGTAAAGCACGGTTATTTCGGTCTGCATATCTTTTTCGGAATAATCGGCGGTAAATTTTATATCGACAGTATCAAGCGCGGGTATAAGTATCTGTCTGCAAAGTTCCTCAAAAACGGCGCGGATATGGTTTGCGGATAAATACGGTATTTTGTTTTTGGCGCAGTATTTGTCAAGCAGCCTTACACCCGTCTGCCCATTTTTTATAGCCAACTCCATTTGCAGCCTTTCAAAAGCAAAAGCATCTATTTTGCCCTCGTTTACGGCAAGATAGCCCGAATATTTATCCGTAAACTGCTGCATATCGGCTTTCGGCAGTTCCTTTTCAACGGCAAACATAGCCGTAGAACCCGTTTCAACGCCTATCTTTTTACCGCTTTTATTTAGCTGTTCAATAGTTGTATAGCCATTTTCGGCGGCATTTTTCGTATTGCACATATAAAACACAAATACGACCGACGCAGCAATAAGAAAGATCAAAAGTGCTTTTCCCGTTTTTTTATCCGTTTTCATTACTCTCACTCCCCGCTGTTTAACTGCCGAATTTTTCAATATCCAGCATATTTTCCTGTTTTGCCGCAACCGTCGTGACTACGCCGTCACCCGTTACATTTACCATAGTCTGCATCATATCGACTATAGGGTACAAACCCATTATTATGCTTATCGCCTCGGCAGGTATGCCTATCTGCGGCAGCAATATGGATATGCACACAAGCGTACCGCCCGGAACACCGGGTGAACCGACGGAAAGCACAAATATTGCCAGAAGCATCGACAATACGGCAGAAACGTTTGCAGGTATGCCAAAAACTTTTGCCATAAACAAAACGCTGATTATCTGCGTTATGCAGCCGCCGTCCATATTTATGGCAGCACCGAGCGGCAGCGAAAATGAGTAAAGTTTTTTGTCTATACCCAGTTTTTCGCCACATATATTCATAGATGACGGCAGCGCCGCATTGCTTGATGCAAAGCTGAAAGCCGCAAACATAGCGGGATGATATTTTTTAAAAAATTTAAAGGGAGACAGCCGCGCAGCTATAAGCAATACCAGTGAATAGAACAAAAGCATCATAATATCGCCCACATATACCACGGGCACCCACGCAAATGCCGACATCAGGTTTTCCCACTCCATCGAAACGACCATATCCGCCATTGAGCAGAATATGGTAAGCGGCATAAATGCTATTATCATTGTTGTTATTTTTGAGAATACCATATAACCGTCGTTTATGACCTTGCCGAATATTTCAAGCTTATCGCCGAGCGAACCGACCGCAAGACCCGTCATTACGGCAACAAAAATAATTTTAAGCATATCTGCCTTCAAAAACGGTTCTATAATATTTGTGGGGATAATGCCGACTATGGTATCGATCGCGGAAACATTAAACGCCTCGCCGGTTTCCGACGTTACTGCGGCCGCATCCGTAACGGCAGCCCGAAGGCCTGTATCACCTATGGGGAAAACGTTGTACACGCCAAGGCCGATAACAATGGCTATAAACGATGTGATCATATACCCCGACATTATCCTTGCCGCAACACGGCCAAGCGCTTTCAGATCGCCAAACTTCGCTATGCTTGATGCTATCGAGAAAAACACCAGCGGCGCAGCCACAAATTTAAGCGCGTTCAAAAACATTGTTGTAACGGGCGAGAAAAAATATTTTATCACCGCATCGTTTATACCTTGCGGGATAATGCCTTTCATAATTATGCCCGCAAATATGCCCGCAAAAAGCATAGCCAGCATTAATTTAAGCTGTCCCGCCTTTTTTCTTTCTTTATGTATGGTAACATAGTTTCTGCCTTTTGAATTTTTTACCTCTGTATTTTTACTGAATACATTGGCATTAAGTTTTGCGATAACTTCGTTTGCCTCGGGATCGTCATCATATATAAGCTCCTCACCTATTTCGGCAGATGAAAATTTTTGACCCTTACAGCTTAATTTTATACTTGTTCCGCCTAAAAAAGACACTATCTTTATGCTTATATCATCATCTTCGCTGTTGGCATATTTAATAAGAACATTCAGCGCTTCTTCCGCAGAAAGCACCATTTTTACCCGTTCTTTTGATTTTATTTTCCTGTCTGTCAGTTCCTTGTCCAGATATTTCACGGCCCTTGGAATATCACTGACACTGCTTCTTACATTCATATTCTCCTCCTCAATATTTTTTCCGCCAAATACTTTAATTTATATTATATTATTTTATCAAATTTTTCGTTTTTTTTCAATACCGCAAGCATAACTTTACAACACGGTTTTTGATGACCCGATAAATGTTTAACTCATTCAATAACCGTAAATTTTACAAAACTGACTGTTTACTTTATACAAAAAATATTGTATAATAACAATAAAGCAAACGAAAACAATACTAAAAAAAAGTTATTGAAGAAAGGAGACTTGATTATGCAGTATCAGATCAAAGGAAACGTGACCCCCGTGGTTGAAAAGCGTTGATATAAAAATGGCTTTCACAAAAAAAGCAAGTGCGGGCCTTTTCGGCGGCGAGGGGCTTTTCCTTACAAAGCTTACGGGCCCCGGCAAGGTATATCTTCAGACTATGAGCGTACCCGAACTTGCGGGTCTCATAAGTTCTTTTATACCCAATAAAAGCAGCTGATAACGGGTATTGAGAATAATAATACTACGGAAAGAGGGAAAAAAATGAAAAACAATGTAAATTTATGGCGCGGCATCGCTATAGGCGCACTTTGTGCGTTGGTAGTGGTATTGATAGTCGGCGCAAAACAGATGTCAAAGCTTGAAACAAGCGCTACGGCGGCGCAGGCAGGCCGTGTGACGACAAGTGCGGGAAAGACGGGCGAAGATGCTTCGCAGGCAGTCGAGGCGATAGACGGTCAGTCGATATTGTCACTCTGGACCGAGGGTTCCGAGGCAAAGGAAAAACTTATATCCTTTGTTGAGGCAGCCACAGACGAAAGCAATGCCGATTTTATCCCCGTAGAAAACCGTGTTGCGGTATTTGATTTTGACGGTACGCTTTTCTGCGAGACAGACCCCAACTATTTTGACTATATGCTGCTTGTACACCGCGTACTTGAGGACCCCGACTATAAGGACAAGGCCTCCGACCACGAGCGCGAAACGGCGGAAAAGATAGTTAAACAAAACGAAACGGGCGAATCGTTCAAGGGCCTTGAGATAGATCACGGTCAATCGATAGCATCTTCCTTTGCGGGTATGACGCTTGAAGAATTTAACGATTATATTCAGGAATTCAAGAAAGAACCTATGGTAAGCTATGAAGGTATGAACCGCGGCGACGGTTGGTATCTGCCTATGCTTGAAGTAATCGACTATCTGCGTAAAAACGATTTTACCGTTTATATTGTCAGCGGTACGGACAGATTTATAGTAAGAGGTATCTTTGACAACTCACCTCTTTCCGATCTTCCCATACCTCAGATAATCGGTTCCGACGAAAGCGTTGTTGCAAAATCTCAGGGCGAAAACGACGGTCTCAGTTATGTATTTGCAAACGACGATGTACCCGTACTTGGCGGCGACTTTATTGTTAAAAACCTTAAAATGAACAAAGTTTCCGTTATTGTTAAAGAGATAGGCGTACACCCCGTTCTTTCCTTTGGCAACAGCACGGGCGATTCAAGTATGGCCGAGTACACCATCAGCAACAACCCCTACAAGAGCCTTGCTTTTATGCTTTGCTGCGATGATACCGAAAGAGAAAACGGCAATATTGAAAAGGCGGACAAGATGTATTCACTCTGCGAGGAATTCAACTGGATACCTATTTCAATGAAAAACGACTGGACCACTATCTACGGCGACAGCGTAACTTATAATAAAAAGTAAAAAATTTTAATACAGAACTCTCCGATACAGATGTGTCGGAGAGTTTTTTGCAGGCACAGCGGGCTTTTAATAAAGCCCGCAAACCCTTCCACCACCGCAAGCGGCGGTCCCCCTACCCTAAAAGGGCAGGCAAGGTTTTCCGGTACAAAAAGTGGGAAAACTCAAGCCATATAGGTATTGAAGTTTGGGTAAAATTGGTATACAATAATAAAAGCGAACAGTTTTTAAGGAGATGTATTTATGGACTACAGAAAATACAATAACACTTACTATATAAGGGTAGACAAAAACGAGGAAATTATAAACACGATAATTGATATTTGCCGAAAAGAAGGGATCATATCCGCGATTTTCAGCGGTATAGGCGGCTGCAAACAGGCGGAGATACAAACCTTTATCCCCGAAAGCGGTACATTTGAAACCGAAACATTAAGCGGTATGCTGGAACTTGTTTCACTTAACGGAAACGTCATTACCGATGATGACGGAAAATATTTTCACCATACGCACGCTATGCTCACCTACAAAAACAAAAGCGAACACAAGGTATCGGGCGGACATATACGTTCCGTAACGGTGCTTTATACCGCGGAGATAGAGTTAAGGCCCGTAATTGGCGGCGAGATAAAAAGAAAGTACGACCCCGAAACAGGAACGGGTTTTTGGGATTTCGGGTGAGAGTATGACAGGCTGAAAAACACCCTTTAACGCCCGTCTTATGACGACAAACAGCGTGAAAGACTTATCGAAAATCCGAAGCGGCAAGGGGCAAAAGGTAGACAGACATAGCAAAAGGACAGCGTTTGCTGTCCTTTGCTTATTGTATCCTCTTTATCAGCCAGAATCAAGCGGGTGTCTTATTATTTAATATCCACACAACATCAAGCATATCGGGTTTTGCCTTTGTGCTGTCGGTTGCTTTTGCGGCTGACTTTTGGTTTTCGGTCAATGTGTATGTGCCGCTTATGTATTATTCGGAGAGTGAAACAAGTTTTTGTTTTTGGGCGGAAATTTCCTCCAACAGTGCGGAATAATCTGTATTTGTGCGGTTTCTTAAAAGTTCGGTTATCTCGCATACGGGTTTATATATCGGTGTTATGGCAATGTTGCCATATATTCCCTTTAAAGCGTGTGCTATATCAAAAGCACTGTCAAGATCGTTTGCCGCAATAGCCTTGGCAAGGTCGTCTATTCTTGTATCGGGTATAATACTTTGTACCATCCTGATATAAAAATCTGCATTGTTTAAACAGCGTTTCAGTCCGTCATCGGTATCTGCGCCGTATTCTTTAAGTTTTTCTATAGTAAGCATAACTGTCCTCCGTTTTATTTTTCGTTTTCTATAAGCAAATTAAATTCTTCGGGCGGTATCGGCTTTGAAAAATAGTAGCCCTGAATTATATCACAACCCGCCTGTTTAAGCAGCATATACTGCTGTTCGGTCTCCACGCCCTCGGCAATAACGGGTACGGAAAGGAATTTTGCAATATCCACCATAAGTTCTACCATACGGTAGTCTTTGTTGTTTTCCGCTATGTTTTTAATAAACTGCATATCCAGCTTTAACGCATCTATCGGCAGTGCGGAAAGCATATTCAGTGACGAGTAGCCCGAACCGAAGTCGTCCATCTCCACGCGGAAACCGTCCGCACGAAGTTTTTTGACCGTTTCGACTATCTGATGAGAATTATCCGTATATGCCGATTCGGTTATTTCAAGCAGATATTCTGAGGGTTGGAGAGAGTTTTCGGCTACTATGGTCAAAAGTTCGTTTTCAAGGTTCGGATCATATATATCTATTCTTGAAACATTGACCGATACGGGAACCGATACTCCGTATTTGTCTTTCCATATTTTTATCTGTTCGGCGGCGGAACGCCATACATAGCGGTCAAGCTTGTGTATAAGGCCGTTTCCTTCAAAAAGCGGAATAAACGCACCGGGGCTTATTGTGCCAAGTTCGGGATGCACCCAGCGTATAAGCGCCTCTGCGCTTACAAGTACGGGTTTTTCACCTTTTATATTGTATTTTGGCTGATAAAACACCTTAAATTGCTTTTCGTCGAGGGCTTTGTCCATTTCGCTTATCAGTCTTTCGGAATAAAGTTCTTTTTCGTGAAGCTGAGTATCGTAATAAGTGTAAGAAGTTTTATAAGCCCCGAATGTATTGCCCGTGTTTAATGTATGGCTGCCGCGCAGTTTGTTGCAGGCAAGCATTGCTTTGTCAAAACGCTGTTCTATGTCTGTACTCTTATCTGCGTTTTCGTATATGCCAAGCCTTAAATTTATGCGTGGATTTTCAAGTTCGGCAGCAAAAAGTTCGGCATTTTCGGTAAAACTTTCGGCATAATCATCGCGGTGAGGAATATAAATAAAAAATGTATCCGATTCGCAGCGGCAGGCAATTCCCCCTACCTCATCCAGTACGTTTGATATCTTTTCACCGATTTTTTGCAGCACCATATCACCGTAGGCTCTTCCGTAAAGTTCGTTTATAATATGAAAGCGGTTTACATTAAGCACCAACGCATCCATTTTTTGATTTGGCGAATAATGGTCGTGCTGCTTTGCGTATTGATAGAAAAAACTTTTTGTATACAATCCCGTAAGGCCGTCCTTTTCGGTTTCGTTTATTATTATGTTATCTTCTGCAAGTTCAATGGAACGATGCACTCTTGCAAGTATTACCTCGGGCATATCATACGGCTTGGGTATAAAATCCGCCGCACCGAGCTGCAAACTTTCAACCTCGGCACTTTTTTCCGATGTAAGTACTATCACGGGGATCCTTCTGAGTTCGGGATCTGTATGCAGAAGTTTGAGAAGTTCGTAACCGTTCATTTCGGGCATAAGCAGATCAAGCAGTATAAGCGAAAGTGTCTTTTCGTTTTCCTTTATAATTTCCAGTGCCTGCATACCGTTTTCCGCATATATAACGTCAAAATCACGGTCAACGATAAAACCGAGCAGTCTGCGGTTTATCGGCTCATCATCTACTATAAGAACTTTTCTGCGTATGTTTTTTATGTTTATTAAATTTTCCTTCATAGCTATACCTCTTTTGCAAAATTATCCTTTTTTACAATAAACTTGCGAGTGTGTCAAACAAAATGTCGGGTTCAACGGGCTTGCTTAAATGTGCGTTCATACCTGCCTGAAGTGATTTTTGCACATCTTCATCAAAAGCGTTGGCTGTCATTGCTATTATAAATGGCTTTGCAAGGAAACTGTCAACGCCTGCGGCTATTGCTTCTTCCATTACATCATCCTATTTTTAAACTTCAATTTAGGGCATCTCTAATAAATAAGACTTTCAAGAGTTTCATACAGTGCTTCGGGCTGTACGGGTTTACTTAAATGGGCATTCAATCCCGCCTGCATACTGCGCTGCACATCTTCGTCAAAAGCATTTGCCGTCAGTGCAATTATCGGTATGGTTTTGGAATTTTCTTTTTTCATCGCCCTTATAACTCTTGTCGCTTCCAGTCCGTCCATAACGGGCATTCGCATATCCATAAGTATTGCGTCATAATATCCGACCTCGTGGGTACGGAACATTTCAACAGCTATCTGTCCGTTTTCCGCAATATCCACTTCCATTTCTTTCATAGAAAGTATCATCGTCATAATATCCGCATTTATGGAAACATCTTCCGCAAGAAGTATTCTTTTACCTTTAAGGTCAGCTTTTTTGGCAAATTGTTCCTCGTTCTTTTTTCTGAATGCTTCACGGAATTCGTCCATTACGGTGGAAACAAACAGCGGTTTCGGCACAAACGAGTCTACCCCCGCTTTTTTTGCCTCATCCGCAACATCGTCCCAACTGTATGAAGTAAGGATTATTATCGCCATTTCCTTACCTACTGTCTCTCGTATTTTTCGTGTTGTTTCTATACCGTCCATTTCGGGCATTTTCCAATCAACAAGAATAAGGTTATACGGTTCCCTGCGGGCATGGCGCATACTTACCATATTAAGCCCTTCTGTTCCCGATAGGGCAACATCGCAGTTTACACCCACCTGTTTTAATATTAACTTTGCGTGTTCACAAGCAATGGGGTCGTCATCAATAACCAAAACAGTCATTTCTTTGGGCAAAAGCTCGTCTTTGTCGGTCTCTGCTGCCTTTCGTTCCGATTCGTTCAAAGTAACGGTGACTGTAAATGTTGTTCCCTTGCCTTTTTCGCTTTTGACATCAATGTTTCCGTTCATAAGTTCCACAAGGTTTTTGGTGATAGGCATTCCAAGCCCCGTACTGCCGTATTTGTTCGTAGAAGATGAGTCCTCCTGCGAAAAGGCATCAAATAATTTCGGAAGAAAATCTTGGCTCATACCTATGCCTGTATCACTCATAACAAAACGCAGGGTAACTTTTTTGTCATACTTTGCCGTCTCCTCGATAAAAAACGATACTTTTCCTCCCTCGGGGGTGAATTTCACGGCATTACCGAGAATATTTATCATTATTTGCCTGAGTTTCATATCATCGCCGATATAACAATCACTTATCGTATTATTTATGCGACATTCGTAGGAAAGCAGTTTGTCGCGGCATTGACCGCTGATTATGGTGTTGACCTGTTCAAGCGCCTTTGAAAACGAAAATTCCTCGTTTTTCAAAGTCATTCTTCCCGATTCTATCCTTGACATATCAAGAATATCGTTGATAATATTAAGAAGATGCTGTGCCGACGATCCTATCTTTTTAAGGTGCTCCCTTGTGTTTTCGGAAATACTCGGGTCATTGAGTGCAATATTGTCAAGACCGATTATTGCATTCATCGGTGTCCTTATTTCGTGGCTCATATTTGAAAGAAATGCAGTTTTTGCACGGCTTGCATCTTCTGCTGCGGCGAGTGCGCGGCTCAATATTTCGCTTTGCTCCATACTTTGCCGCGTTTGTGCATCAACATCGGTAAAGCACGCCCCAACGGCGTGAACAATATGATCTTCTCTTTTTTCGGGTTGGCGTACACCTGCAAACCTTATCATTTCATAAGATTCTCTGCCTGCTCGTGATACGGTATAGAGGTAAGAGATCACTCTGTTATCTTTCAGACCCTCCTTTATTGATTCGGGGTCGATAAATCTTAAAAATTCATCACGGTATTTGGGCGTAACATATTTTTGCGCATACGTCTTAAAGGATTCAAAGTAGGGAAAATGCTCTCCCACCTTAAACCCGTCGGATATATCGGAATGAGCCTGATAGCATATACCCTCATCATTGTCAAGTTCCAGGTAATAAACGCTCCAATAGTCCGAAGCAAGTGCTGTTATCAGTTTTTCCTGTATTGCTCTTTTCCTTTCTTCGTCAAGCAGTTTTTCCTGCAAAGCAAGACGTTCTTCAAGTTCGTGCTGCTTTGCTTCGCGTTCCTTTATTCTTGTCATTTCGGTAACGTCAACGCACATACCCAATGTACACAAACGTCCCGAAGCATCGGTAAATTTCAGTTTGGTTGTCTGCAAATTACGCATATTGCCTTTAGCATCGGGCACATCCTCAAAAAATATATACGGTTTGTCCAACGAAAGCGCCTTTTTATCATCGGCAACAAAATGATCGGCGGTCTCCTTATCAAAAATATCGTGGTCGGTAAGGCCTATGACCCCTTCGGGTGAACCTTTATGCGCATATTCCGCAAAAGGCTGGTTGCAGGCAAGATATTTCCCTGTTTTCGCATCCTTTGAAAAACTCATTGCAGGCATATTGGAAAGAAGTGAAGCTACAGAACCCATCAACTCGGCAAGTTTGGCGGCAGACTGTATTTCTTCAACCAACCGTCTGTTGTCTTCCTCAACTTTTTTTGCATCAACAAGGGCTTGGTTTATTGCAAATTGTTCACGCATTTCATCATCAACATCTTTAAAACCGCAAACTACGCCTATCTTCCCGTCGGGCATATCGACTTTGGCAAATTCTATCCTGAAATATCTTTTTGAACCGTCATTCATCATTCTGAGATAATTTATAAACCACTGTGGCTTTTCCGCAAGATGGCTGACGATATTTTTCATTTCAAGTTCTTTTTTAAGCCTTGGCTTGTCCTCTTCGGCAACGGTCGTATCGATATAATGTTCTTTTACCTGCGAATAATTCGGCTTTTCAAAAACGGTGCTTTCGGGCATATAATGTGCGGGATTTCTTGTTGCACTGCTGCTGTATAAAGAAAAAGTTTCTTTTTCGACATCATTTATAAGCCATACCGTGTGGTAGGATTTGCTTAACGCCTCAATGACCGCCTGCCTCAGTGCAAGGTCGGATTCTCTGCGTTCGCGTTCCTCTGTTATATCCGACATAAAAACGTAGTATATGCCGCCGTAGGCTTCCGTATCGGTATAATGACCGTAATCATCCACCCAGCGTATCTCGCCGTCGCTGCGGATTATACGGTATTCCACATAATCAAGGTTATCATCGCTTTTTTCTATCTGTTCCGTTATAGAATCGGATATTTCCGCATAATCATCGGGGTGAAGCATACCCTTGAATGTGTACCCCGTAAGTTTTTTAAATTCCTCAAGGTTTTTGCAGCCGAATATATTATAGACTGCCTGATTTGCATAAAGCAGTTCTTCGGGCTGCTCGGCCTTGTATATAAAAAAACCGCCCGGCATGTGCCGCCCGATCTCTTCAACAATGGAGAGCATCTGCTCATTCAGTTCAAAATGTTTCCCAAACATACCGCTACCTCCCTTGCAATAATTGATCCTTTGGATTTATTTTACCACATAAGGCAATATATTTCAATGTTTTTTGGCAAATTACAGCTTTATATTCAAATCGCGCAAAAATCCTGTCGTTAAAAATCACCAATAGTACTTGATGTATTGATTTTTTTTAGGTGATATGGTCAATGATATATAAAATCCGCAGCTTGGGTGGCTGCGGATTTCTGCTGATCGGACTTTTTTTATTTTTGCGGCAGAGAATTTTTCGGAGAAATATTTTCTCAATTCTTGCCGTTTTGGAAATGGTCGTTGAGGTGTTCCGCAAAGACGATATTTTTGTTTTGCGATATTCTTCCATACAAAATAACATTTCTTCCGCCCATTTCACATACATTCAACCGCAAAGATAAATGCGGCCAATTGCGTTCACTTTGGAGTTTGCCAGGATGGCGTTGCCCTCCTTCGAACCACCCATTGTGACCGAAGCAAGCTTCGGTTAAAATTTTTTTGCTAATTATCAATATAATCTCCGACCCATAATTCATTGCCTTCCGAATCTGTTATAACAATATATTCTAGACCAATTCTATTTGGTTCATCTTTGTAAATCAAATTAGCATAAAATTCGACCGTATATTTTTTTCTGTATCTGTTTTTGCCACACGTATTCTAGGCGCAATAAAAAATTTCACGTAAGCGCCTTTATTACTTTCTCCGCCGTGCCTCAATTCTGTATGATAGTCTGTAAAAGCTATAAATTTACCATCTACAAAATCAAAAAAGT
>CAMNCZ010000003.1 GCA_946534775.1 uncultured Eubacteriaceae bacterium | reverse complement strand
ACTCCCTTTCCAGGGGAGCCCCTTCAGCCACTTGGGTACATCTCCAAATGTCCTCTAAAAAAAGGTTTACATAAAAAGAGCGCAGAGGGTGGGATTCGAACCCACGGCCCATTGCTGAGTCACCGGTTTTCAAGACCGGCTCCTTAAACCACTCGGACACCTCTGCATATATATAATTGATGCACCGCAATAGCGGCACATCAATTATATTACTACATATTAAAACAATTGTCAATAGTTTTTTTGAAATTTTTTTAAATTTTCGGCTTTTTTATGCTTGCTTTGCGGCAGCGGCCTTTTGTTTTTCCTCATTGATATAATGAAGGTTTTTTTCCGCAACACTTAACATAAGTTTTATGCGGTTTATCTGGTTTACCTCGCTGGCACCCGGGTCATAGTCCACGGCAACGATATTGCTGAACTTATTTTGACGTTTAAGCTCCTTTATAATACCTTTGCCCGTAACGTGGTTTGGCAGGCACGCAAAAGGCTGCGTACAGATATTATTGTAAACGCCCGTATGGATAAGTTCGACAAGTTCCGCTGTAAGGAACCAACCTTCGCCTGTCTGGTTGCAAAGACTTACGATATCTTTTGCCATTTCGCCGAGTTCGGCTATATTTGCAGGCGCCTCAAAACGCTTGCTGCGTTTTAAAGCCTCACTCATAGGCTTGCGATAAGCCTCAACCACCCTTATGCCTATATTTGAAACGACCGTTGCGGAGTGTTTCATACCGAAATATTTTTCCTTATAAGTTGAATTATAGAAACAATAGGTAAGGAAGTTTGTCAAATCGGGTACAACAGCCTCTGCACCCTCTTTTTCAAGCAGTCCCACTATATCGTTATTTGCGGTGGGATGGAATTTTACAAGTATCTCACCCACAACACCTACCCTTGGTTTGACAAGATTTTCATCTATAGGAAGTTCGTCAAATTCTTCAACTATTTTGGCGATATTTCTTTTATATTCGCCGTAACGGCAACGTTTTACCGCATCTTTACATATCTCATTCCACTTGTGATAAAGTGCTTCCGTAGAACCTTTTTCAAGCTCGTAAGGGCGCACACGGTAAACGCAGCGCATAAGCAGATCACCGTAGAGAACACTTTGTAAAAAGCCCATTGCAAGTTTAGGAGATATTTTAAAGCCGGGATTTTTTTCGAGACCCTGTGTACTTACCGAAACTACGGGAATATGCTCCATACCCGCTTTTTTAAGGGCACGGCGGATAAAGCCTATATAATTGCTTGCACGGCAGCCGCCGCCTGTCTGGCTGATAAGCACGGAAACATTGTCAAGGTCGTATTTGCCGCTTTGCAGCGCTTTAAGAACCTGACCGACAACGATAAGTGCGGGATAACAGGCATCATTATTAACATATTTAAGGCCGATATCCACACATTCGCGGTCGTAGGCAGGCATTACATCGATATTGAAGCCCGACGCCCTGAACGCTTCCTGCGCGAGATCAAAGTGGAAAGGTGACATCTGCGGCATTATAAGAGTATGATTTTTCTTCATCTCTTTAGTGAATACAACGCGGTTTGTAGATGTCTGCGCAGCCCTTGCCTTTATATTTTTACTTCGTCTTTCTTCAAGTGCGGCAAACAGAGAACGTATGCGTATACGCGCCGAACCGAGGTTTGATACCTCATCGATTTTTAAAAGAGTGTAAACTTTGTTATGTGCCTTTAAAATATCGCTTACTTCATCCGTAGTCACGGCATCAAGGCCACAGCCGAAGCTGTTTAACTGGACAAGTTCAAGATCGTCGCGGGTACCCACAAAAGTAGCCGCAGCGTAAAGACGCGAATGGTATGCCCACTGGTCGCGCACATTAAGCGGGCGCTGAACATCGCCAAGGTGAGCAACGCTGTCTTCCGTTAAAACGGCTACGCCATAACCTGTTATAAGTTCGGGTATGCCGTGGTTTATCTCGGGGTCGGTGTGATACGGTCTGCCCGCAACAACAATACCCGTCATATCGTTTTCTTTAAGATATTCGAGAGTTTCCTCGCCTTTTTTGCGCATATCCTCGCGGTAGCGCTCCTGCTCTTTAAGTGCAAGACGTGCCGCCTTTGCAACCTCATCTTTATCTATATCCGAAAATTCCTCCTGCAAACGCTTGATAAAATGGTCGGGGTTAGCAAGGCTGAAAAACGGATTGCGAAAATCTATATTTTTTGTTCTTATTTCTTCAAGATTGTTTTTGATATTTTCGGGATAACTGGTAACAATGGGGCAGTTAAAGCAGCTGTCCGCGTTTTGTATTTCCTTGTGCTCGTAAGCGATACAGGGATAGAAAATGAAATTTATTCCCTCGTCTATCAAAAACTTAACGTGGCCGTGAACCAGTTTTGCGGGATAACAGACCGATTCACTGGGGATGGACTCTATACCGAGTTCATAGATACGGCGGTTTGTTTTGGGCGTAAGCCTTACGCTGTAGCCAAGTTCGGTAAAGAAAGTGTACCACAGAGGATAGTCCTCATACATATTAAGTACACGGGGAATACCCACAACACCGCGCTTTGCCTGATCGGGCTCGATAGGTTTGTAGCCGAAAAGGCGGTTGTATTTATAGTCAAATAAGTTTGGTATACAGCTTTTTGAAGGGTCTTTGCCAAGACCGCGTTCACAGCGGTTGCCCGTTATAAAACGGCGGTTGCCGTTAAAACGGTTTATTGTTAAAAGACAGTTGTTTGTACAGCCCTTGCAGCGTGTAAGAGAGGTGGTTATCTCAAGTTCTTCAAGCTGGTCGGGAGATAAAACGGTCGATTTTTCACCCTGTACATACTTGTCCTTTGCGATTACGGCAGCACCGAAAGCGCCCATAATACCGCTTATATCGGGACGGATAGCGTCACGGGTCGAAATTTTTTCAAATGAACGCAGAACCGCCTCATTATAGAAAGTACCGCCCTGAACAACGATATGTTTGCCCATTTCGGTAGGGTCGGTTATTTTTATAACTTTTTGAAGAGCGTTTTTAATAACGGAGTAAGCAAGACCTGCGGAAATATCGGAAACCTCCGCACCCTCTTTCTGCGCCTGTTTAACGCGGGAATTCATAAAAACGGTACATCTTGAACCCAGATCTATCGGGCTTTTTGCAAAAAGTGCCACCTTGGCAAACTCCTGTACGGGGAGTGAAAGGCTTTTTGCAAAAGTTTCTATAAAAGAACCGCAGCCCGCGGAACAAGCCTCGTTAAGCAAAACATTGTCGATAACGCCGTCTTTTATACGGATACATTTCATATCCTGGCCGCCGATATCCAAAATGAAATCGACCTGCGGGTCAAAAAATGCCGCAGCTTTGTAATGGGCAACAGTTTCTATCTCGCCCAGATCTATCATTAAAGCCTCTTTTATAAGGCCCTCGCCGTAGCCTGTAACGCAGGCTTTTTTTATCTCGACACCCTCGGGCATCATACGATAAATTTGTTTGAGTGAATTGATTATCATTTTAAGGGGATTGCCCTCGTTACCCGCGTAAAACGAGTATAAAAGAGTGCCGTCCTCGCCTATAAGGGCCAGCTTGCTTGTGGTGGAACCCGAATCTATGCCAAGGAAAACATCACCCTTATAATCGGCAAGGCTGCCTTTTTTGACTATAGCCTTACTGTGACGTTCCCTGAAAACATTATACTCCTCTTCGTCTTTGAAAAGTGGGTCAAGACGGGAAATTTCCATTGTAAGGTGCTTTTTGCCCGTCAGATTATTTATAAGCCGTTCAAATGTAAATACTTTGTCGCTGTTTTTTGCCTCGGCCGAGCTGAAAGCCGCGCCCATTGCCGCAAATAGATGCGAATTTTCCGTTTCTATAATTTCATCGGGCTTTAAATCAAGCACATCTACAAACCTTGCTTTAAGTTCCGTAAGGAAGTGCAGCGGACCGCCCAAAAATGCTACTCTGCCGCGTATAGGCTTACCGCAGGCAAGGCCGCTTATAGTCTGGTTTACAACGGCGTGAAAAATAGACACCGCAAGATCTGCCTTTGCCGCGCCTTCATTTATAAGGGGCTGGATATCGCTTTTTGCAAAAACACCGCAGCGCGCTGCAATAGGATAAATAACTTTATGCTGTTTTGCAAGCTCGTTAAGACCCATTGCATCTGTCTGCAAAAGCGATGCCATCTGATCGATAAAACTGCCCGTACCGCCTGCACAGATACCGTTCATACGCTGTTCAAGACCGCCCGTGATATAGATTATTTTGGCATCTTCACCGCCTATTTCAATGGCAACATCGGTTTTCGGTATAACCCTGTCGATAGCGCCCGAAACAGCCACTACCTCCTGAATAAAGGGTATGCCTATCCAATTTGAGATAGACAGACCGCCCGAACCCGTTATCATAGCCGTAAAGGAAATATCACCCATTTTATCATAAGCCGATTTTATAAGTGAAAGCAATGTTTCCTGTATATTTGAAAGATGTCTTTGATAATCTTTGAAACAGATATTATCGTTTTCGTCCATTACAACAAGTTTAATTGTTGTAGAGCCTATATCTATACCTGCTTTATAAAGTTTGCTGCTCATATTTACTCCTATACAAAGACCCGCCTTTAAAAAAAGCGGATCTTTATTAAAAAACTATACTTTATTTACCTGCGGCCGACAAATATGATTTTTCAAAACTTTCCGTAAGAAGATTGTAATTTATCCTGTTGTCTTCGACCGCTTTTTCGGCGTTAAGCACGCCAAGTCTTGCCTGTTTTACGGTATAAGCCGTTGCAAGGCCTGCATTGTAGCTTACAACAGCCGAATTATAATCCGTAACAGCCTGCTCGACATCAAGCCTTAACTGCTTATCCTTTAAAACAAGCTGCTGTATCTGATGATAGTTTGCGCGGATAGTTTTTTCAAGCTTTTCCTTGCCGTCTTCAAGTGCACGCGATGCGGTATTGAGTTTATTGCGCACGGACTTGCTTGACTCGTTTATAAGTGCGGGGTTGGTACGCTTTGCGTATTCCGCGATAGTAACGTCGCCTTCAAGCACTTTTATGCTGGGTGCGCCGTTTAACTGTCTTGAAATAAAAAGATCGAGTTTAAAATCCGAATAGTCCTTTACGGGCGCATCATAAACGATATATACCTTTTCATCGGCATTTAAGCCAAGTGTGTAGTTGAGTGCTTCTTTTTGTGTTTTAAGGCTTTCGACAAGCAGATCGTAATTTTTTTCGTTTTCTTCCTGTTTAAGTTCGGCCTTTTTAAGGTCAACATCACTTGCATAGCCAAGTTCGTTTTTAAGACGGGTATTTTCTACATCTTCCTTGCCGAGTTTTATACTTTCTTCAAGCAGCTGCATCTGTATCTCGGTGCCCTTTATTGCGGAGACCTGGCTTACAAGCGTAAGGTCGATGCCGTCTTTTACCATCTGCTCATTCACTTTTAAAAGTGAGGACTGAACATCGACATTCTTCATACTTCTTGCAAGTTCCACGCTTGAATCTATCGCAGACTGAAGCTGTGTTTCAACCGCAAGCGCATCACCTGCCTGATTAAGTGTATCGATAAGCATCTGGCTTAAAGTGCCGTAAGTCTTATCTACAGAGGTAAGTGTCTGACCGAGATTATCTCTTGTGTCTTTTAAGTAATCTACATTATCATTTATATTTTTGATGTTGGAACTCTTTTTCCGGGCAAGTTCGCGTGCTTCTTCAAAGGTGATTATGCGTGTATCTTCATCTATATTGTCTTTTGTGTTAAGCAGTATATAATCGCTGTCGCCTTTTTTGATATCTATATTTTTGGTCTCTTCATCCCATTTTACGACAAAACCGAGTGTTTCACCCAAAAGACGTACAGGCAGATAAACACGGCCGTCAAACATCTGTAAATCAAGGTCTGCGGGTTCACCGTTTATTTGTGATGTCATATTATCCGTATCTATGATAATACGAAGGTCGCCAAGAACAACTTTAGCCGTCTTTTTGTCCTCGTTGTAATCTACCTCACCGCCAAGCATTTCAAAAAAAGCACGCAGCGGCATATAATTTTTCCCGTCAACATTATATCCCGACATTTCTTCCATAAGTTTCATACCGCCTGTGGAGAATGTTACATTGCTTTCCTGTGTAAGTGCATAAGCAGGCATACAGTTTGCAGCCGTAAAAATACATAATAAAAGGCAGGAAACACGTCTTTTCATATTTATAACTCCCTTTCAAAAAATAAATTTAAAAATAATTTATATTTTATAGTAAACGGCATTTAAAAATATCCTTTACTATAACCCTGCGGGGTATACACACGACTGAATATCAGAAATAAAGCCGCTTTGCGGCACGCAGTCGGCGCAAGTAAACGCCTAAGATCCAATTACTTTTGTCGTTTACCATAACTCAAAAAACTTTTACTTTAAAACTATTGTAGCATAAAACTAATTTTGGGTCAATGTCAATTATGGGCTAAAATATTAAGTTTTTCTGAATTTAATTATACACCATTTACAAAAAAACTTATGGGTACCCCTTATTTTATCCGTCAATTCTTGATAAAATCAAGTTCCTGCTGTATTTCAAGTTTCATCTGTTCGCCAATTTTAGGCAGCTCGGGCATATTATCGAGTGCTTTGAAACCGAAATATCTTAAAAATTCATCCGTGGTACCGAATAATATCGGCTTGCCGGGGGCATCAAGCCTGCCCACCTCATCGACAAGGTTATATTCCACAAGTTTGTTGACCGCGTGGTCTGCGCTTACACCGCGTATTTCCTCTATCTGCCCTTTTGTAACGGGCTGACGGTAGGCAATTATGGCAAGTGTTTCAAGCAGTGTTGTGGAAAGTACTTTTCTTTTGGGTGCCTGATACAGTTTTTTGATATAATCGAAATAATCGCTTTGTGTACACATCTGATAAGCGGAATCCACACGAATTATTTTTATGCCGCGCCCGCTGTAATCATCAACAAGTTCGTTCATAATGGAAGTCATTGTTTTTGTATCCTGTTCAAGGGCAGATGCAATATCTTTTATATCCACTGCTTCTCCCGCCGCAAACAATATCGCCTCGGCCGCATATTTAAGCTGTTGTATCGTCACATTGCCACCGCCTTGTCGTAAGTTGTGATAAATATTTCGCCAAAAAGACCTTCCTGTCTTATGAATATATGTTTTATCTTTATAAGCTCAAGCATTGCAAGGAAAGTCACAACTATCTCGTTTTTGCCTGCCCTTTTGCGGAATATGCTTTTAAAAGTTATCTGCCTGTTAAGTGCAAGCAGGTTTTCTATATGTTTTTTCTTGTCTTCTATTGTAAAAATTTCCCTTGTGACGGAGTTGAATCCCGCACGGACCTTATCAGTCTTTACCTCCTGCCTGCGCAGCACATCTTCAAAAGCCGCAACAAGCATATCTATATTTGCGCCGTAAAGAATATCGTCAATAGTCTTTGGCACGTCTTTTCTTATTTTTTCTATCAGTTCTTTATCGGGCAGTTTGTAATAATTATAGCCCGCATCACGCTGACGGTAATTCAACTCGTCCGCCATTTCCTTAAAGCGCTTGTATTCGATAAGTCGGTTGATAAGTGCCTCACGCGGGTCTTCCTGCTCCTCTTCCTCGGTCTCGGGCTTTGGCAGCAGCATACGCGACTTTATTTCAAGCAGGGTCGATGCCATAACTATAAATTCACTCATCGATTCCATAGAAGTTGTATCAAGCATATCGATACATTCCAGATATTGGTCGGTAAGTTCGGCTATGGGGATATCGTAAATATTCATTTTATTTTTTGCAATAAGATGCAAAAGCAGTTCCAGCGGGCCTTCAAAGGCCTCCAGTTTAAAGTTTATATCCATTTTATCTACCGATATTATCCTAACAAAACAGAGCTTACAGCCGTTGTGACAGTATCAAGTACAGGTGTTATAAGGCCGAAAAACCACAAAAACAAAAAGCCCATCTGTATAAGCGGCGCATTTTGGCCGTATTGGAAAGCCGCGTTTGGCGACAAAAAGCATTTTATAATATCATAGCCGCACATTGGAGGTATAGGGATAAGATTAAAAACAGCTATCCTTAAAAAATACTGCGATACAAAAACCAAAAACAATCTTAAATACATAAGCACCATAACTGATACCGTATCGCCTTTTATCATATTTTCCATTACGCCTGCGGCAATATTTAAGACCACAGCCAAAAGCACGGACAAAACTATGGGCGAAAGAAAGGTTATAAGTGTGCCCGCCTTTTTATCCTTATAGTTTCGTGAACCGACAGGTGCGGGTTTTCCCCAGCCGTAACCGTAAAAAAACGTCAAAAGAAAGCCTATAGGTTCAAAATATTTAAATATATTGGGTGTAAGCATACCGTTTCGCTTTGGCAGATCGTCGCCCTGCAAGGTGCTGGCAACGGCCTTTGTCATTTCAAACACATATAAAACTACCAATATAGAAACTATTTTTATTGCCGTTACCGCCAGTTGAGTGAGATCCATATATTTTCCTCCGTAAAATCAATAATCATAAATATCAATAATTATCCATATCAATAACAACGGTTTCACCCGTTTCAAGGCTTTTTTTAACATCTATTATCCGCTGATTTTCAGACCCTCTGAAATTTAACATCAAACTTTTTTGCGACTCTATAAAAGGGCCGTCAACCAAAAAATCCACGTTTTCAAGCAAATTTCTTTTTTCGCTGTCATTTAATAAGTCCTCATATATAAAGCCCGTGTAGCAAAAAATATTGTAACCTGCTTTATGTGCCTTTTTGGCAAGATCACAAAGCGGGTATGGCTGCAAAAAAGGTTCGCCGCCCGAAAAAGTCAATCCTTCCAAAAGCGGGTTTTTAAGCGCTTTTTCAAGTATATCGTCGGTATCTGCAAGATATCCTCCGTTTAAATCGTGAGTCTGCGGATTGTGACAGCCTTTGCAATTATGCTCACATCCCTGCACAAAGACCGTAAGCCTTATACCTGTGCCGTCCACTATGCTGTCGTTTACTATGCCCGCAAGTCGTATTTGCATTACTGTACCCTCTTAAATTTTTTCTCCAGTTCGTACTTTGACATTTCAATTATCGTGGGTCTGCCGTGCGGACAGCTAAACGGATTTTCAAGCTTTAAAAGGCTTTCTATCAGTTCTTTTGCCTCGGAATAACCGAGTTTGTCGTGTCCTTTCACCGCCGCCTTGCAGCTCATTGTGGCAAGCGCATCAAGACGTGTTTCATAAGGTGTTGAAACAGGCTGTTCGCGCAGCATATCTATAATTTCGGTAAAAAACGCAGCACCCGACGGTTCTTTCAAAATATAGGGCACAGCGCGCAGTGCGTAGGCATTTGCGCCGAAAGGCTCTATATCAAAACCGAAATTTTCAAGAAGTTCGCGGTTTGATTCGATTATATCTGCCTCGGCGGCTGTAACATTCACCGCTATAGGCTGCAAAAGCAGCTGACTTGCGGTAGTTTGTTCTTCCGAAGATACCTTGTTTACCAGTTTTTCGTAAAGCACACGTTCGTGAGCCGCGTGCTGATCTATCATATACATACTGTCGCCCTGTTCCACTATCCAATAAGTGGCAAAAAGCTGTCCGACTATCTTATAATTATTGAAAAAATGATGAGTATCGTCTATCTTGTCCAAAAAATCCTGCTGTGTATGCGGCTTTATTTCGGGCTTTTCCTCTTTTATAACAGGTACTTCCTTTTCTTCCTCCTCGGGCGCAGGCAGATTGCTTAAAGCACTGCGAACGGAAGAATTTAACTCGGGATTGCCAAAAACAGCCTTTTCTTCGGGCTTTTTCGGCTCATTGAAATACAGTATATCCTCGTCCACCAATTTTTTCGGAAGTTTTACATCCTGTTTTTGTTCCTTATAGTCATTTACGGGCTTTTCAACGGTTTTTGGCGGAACATCGCTTATAACAGGCTTAGGTTCCGACTGAACGGGCTTTGCATCCCAGCTTGTTTTAGGGATAAGCACCTGAGTTTTAAGTGTGTTGAAAACTGCACTGTACAAAAGGTCGTAAATAAAATTTTCATTTTGAAAACGTGCCTCCAGCTTTGTGGGATGAACATTTACATCCACCGTATCGGGCGGCACCGTTAAATCAAGCATAAACACAGGAAATTTACCCACCATCAGCCTGCCTTTGTACGCATCTTCAACAGCACGGCTGACAAGATTGCTTTTTATATATCTGCCTTTTATAAAGAAATTTTCATAACTGCGGCTGCCCCTGTTAAATTCAGGCTTGCCGATAAGACCCTCTATTTTATAACCGTCGCGTTCAAGCGAAACGGGAATGAGGGACTTTGCCATTTCACTGCCGTAAAGGCATAAAACAGCGGTTTTTATATCGCCGTTTCCGTTAGTGCGAAATACCGTGCTGCCGTTATTTATAAACGTGACCGACACCTCGGGATGACCCATTGCAAGGCGATAGACCGCCTCCGAAACATAACCGCTTTCGGTCGAAGGCTTTTTAAGAAATTTTCGTCTTGCAGGGGTATTGAAAAACAGATTTTTGACCGTAAAAACCGTACCGCCCGCAAGAGCGCAAGGCGATTTATCGGTTATTTTGCCGCCCTCTATACAAATTTTTGTGCCCGTTTCGTCATCGGCTGTTTTTGTAAGCATTTCCACCTGTGCAACGGATGCGATGCTTGAAAGAGCCTCACCGCGAAAACCCAGTGTCAATATATTGCCAAGGTCCTCAAAAGTGTTAAGTTTGCTTGTGGCGTGGCGCAAAAATGCCGTTTCCGTTTCGTCTGCGGGAATACCCTTGCCGTTGTCGGTTATTTTTATTAAATTTATACCGCCGTTTTGTATTTCGACGGTAACAGCGGAAGCACCCGCATCAACGGAGTTTTCCATAAGTTCCTTAACAACTGATGCGGGGCGTTCAACTACCTCGCCCGCGGCTATTTTATTAATAAGTGAATTATCAAGTAAATGTATTTTTGCCATTTTTTTATCTCTTTAAAAATTATCAAAATTATTTTTGATCATATAATTAAGCGTGTTAAGTTTTTCCCAGGCTTCTTTGGGTGAAATTTCATCCATATCCAGATTTTCCAGATATTCGGCTATCTGAACATTTCTTCTTACCTTTTCGTCATTGTAAACCTCGGGGTCAATGTATTCGCCCCTGTCGTTTATTGTCATATTTATAACATTTGATGTGCCAAGTGCGGAAAGTACTTGATTTGCGCGCCTTACAACACTTTTCGGCACACCTGCAAGCTTTGCGACGTGTACACCGTAGCTTTTATCGGCACTGCCCTCTTTTATTTTTCTTAAAAATATAACTTCTTCTCCCTGCTCCATAACACTTACACAGTAGTTTTTAACATTTTCCATACGTTCGGAAAGTGCGGTAAGTTCCTGATAATGGGTAGAAAAAAGCGTTCTTGCCTTTATTTTTTTGGCTATATGTTCTATCACGGCCCACGCAATACTCATACCGTCATAAGTTGATGTGCCGCGGCCCAGTTCGTCAAGGATAAGCAGGCTTTTTTCACTTGCATTGTTCAGTATATTTGCAACTTCCACCATTTCCACCATAAAAGTGGACTGACCCGTCGCAAGATCGTCGGAAGCGCCTATACGCGTGAAAATACGGTCGGTAATGCCTATTTGTGCCGAATCTGCGGGGACAAAACTTCCCGTCTGCGCCATCAGCACAATAAGTGCGACCTGGCGCATATATGTTGATTTACCCGCCATATTCGGTCCCGTTATTATTGAAACAACATTTTCCTCCGTCATATCCGTATCATTTGGGATATATTGACAGCCGTCCTGTCTTTCGACAACCGGATGTCTGCCGTTTGTTATTTTAATTATTTTTTCGTTTGACATTTCGGGCTTTGTGTAATTGTATTTATCGGCAGTTGCCGCCAAAGACTGTATAAAATCGGCCTTTGCCACAAGTTCCGCCTGCTGCATCACTCTTGCATATTCATCTGCGGCTTTTTGCTTTATTTTTGCAAAAATCTCCGCCTCAAGCGTTGTCAGACGATCTTCCGCCGTTAAAAGCGTTTCTTCAAGTTCCTTCAACTCGGGGTTTATAAAGCGTTCTCCCGTTGTAAGTGTCTGACGGCGTGTATAAGTATCGGGTACCTGATCAAGGTAAGAATTGCTTACTTCGATATAATAGCCGTGTACCTTGTTAAAACGTATTTTAAGGTTTTTTATACCCGTTTTTTCGCGCTCCTTGGCCTCCATTTCAATAAGCCAGCCCGTGCCTTTTTCCATAGCCTCGCGCAGTTTGTCAAGTTCGGGGTCGAAACCCGTTTTTATAACGCCTGCATCCTTTATACCAAGCGGCGGTTCTTCCGCAATACTCTCATAAAGCAGGGTATATATATCCGCAAGATCATCCCATTTTGCAAGCAGTTCATTTACGAAAATACAGTCAAGACTTTCGAGTATCTCACGCATTTTAGGCATAAGCGAAAGCGAAGCGCGAAGCGCCGCCAGATCCCTGCCGTGGGCGCTGCCGTATACCAGCTTGCCCATAATACGCTCCATATCATATACCTGTTTTAAAGTATCGCGCAGTTCACTGCGTTTAAGCATATCATTTTTTAAAATTTCAACACCGTCAAGGCGTTTTTCTATATCAAATTTATCTGTAAGCGGCTGTTCCAGCGCGTTACGCAAAAATCTTGCACCCATTGGGGTCTTTGTATCGTCAAGCACACCCAAAAGAGAACCTTTTTTTGCATTATCGCGTATAGTTGCCGTAATTTCAAGATTGCGTCGGGAACCGATATCAAGTATCATACCGCCCGTTCTTTCATAATATTTAATGCTGCGCAAATTCTCAACACCGTTTTTCTGCGCATCTTTTACATAATTAAGCAGCGCACCCGCAGCCGAAACAGCACAGGGCTTTTTTTCAAGACCGTAGCCGAAAAGATTTAGTACATTAAAATGATTGCAAAGCGACATATCGGCATTGCCGAAATCAAAATTATATTCCTCGTAAATACTCGGTTTTATTGAAAATATATTTTCTATGCGCTTTATGCTTTCCTCGCCAAGGTCGCTGTTGCAGATTATCTCGGACGGTGAATATCTGGCGATCTCGTCAATTACCTTGTTCATACCGTCTGCATCAAACTCCGTTGTCAGAAAAGTGCCCGTAGTTATATCACACGATGAAACACCGAAACCCAGTCTGCACTTAAAAACGGACATTACATAGTTGTTTTTATCCGACTGCAAAGCGTTTGTATCCATTATTGTGCCGGGGGTAATAACACGCACTACCTCGCGTTTTACAATGCCTTTTGCAAGTTTCGGGTCCTCGACCTGCTCGCATACAGCCACCTTAAAACCGCTGTTGACAAGCTTTGCGATATAATTATCCGCTGCGTGATAAGGCACGCCGCACATTGGCGCACGTTCCTCGGTACCGACATTTTTGCCCGTAAGCACAAGATCCAACTCGCGCGAAGCTATTTTTGCATCATCATAAAAAAGCTCGTAAAAATCGCCAAGTCTGTAAAACAAAAGAGCATATTTATATTTCTTTTTTATCTGAAAATACTGCTCCATCATTGGTGTGACTTTAGCCATAAATCTGCTCCTTTCGGCGTTTTACGCCCTTATATCAGTGGCAGCCTCCGCAGGTAGCGCAGCTGCCGCTGCATCCGCCTCCCGAAAGAAAATCGTCGCCTGCTATTGTTGCCTGAAATACATTCATTGTGTGGTTTACTATATTGTTAAAATTGTTTTCAGCAATAAAATACTGCTTTATTACCTCATTTTCCTGCAATTCTTTTATTTTCTGCGCAAGTATGTCGTTTTCTTTTTCAATTTCTTCGTTTGAAAGACTGCCTTCCGCCATTCTGTTGTTTACGTTCTGACGGTAAAGACTGTAGTCCGACATCAATTTCTGCGCCATATTGTCGCCTTCAAATATATAGCGCGCATCGTTAAGTGCCTTGCCCTCTTCTGTTTCAAGCAATAATTTTGCCAATTCGCGTGATTTTTCAAATATAATTCCTAAATTGCTCATTGTAATTCTCCTATCAGATAAAATGTTTTACAGTCCGTTATTTTTACATCAACTATATCGCCGATAAGTTCTTCGCAGGCTTTAAAATGAACCAGCGTGTTGTCCTCCGTGCGGCCCGTTACAAAACCCGGGTCGCTGCTGATGCCGTCTACAAGCACCTTACAGACATTACCCACTTTTTGCAGATTAAGTTCGTGAACAATGGGATTAACAACATCAAGCAGTTTGTTAAAGCCTGTTTTTGCCTCTTTTTCCTCTATCTGGTCGGGCATAGACGCCGCGGGCGTGCCCGTTCTTTTTGAATAAATAAAGGTGAAAGCGCCGTTAAAGCGCACTTTTTTACATACATCTATCGTTTCTTCCACATCCTGAGGGGTCTCGCCCGGGAAACCTACGATAATATCTGTGGTTATGGCTATATCGGGTATCGCAGCTTTTATTTTATCAACTAATTCAAGGTAATGTTCCTTTGTGTAGCGGCGGTTCATACGTTTTAAAACATCGTTGCTGCCCGCCTGAAAAGGAAGGTGGATATGTTTGCAGACCTTATCACACTCGGCCATTGCGGCAATAAGCTCGTCCGAGAGGTCCTTAGGATGACTTGTCATAAAACGTATCCGCTCTATGCCGTCAATTTCGTTTACCTGTCTTAAAAGCTGTGCAAAAGTGATTTTTTCATCAAGTCCTCTGCCGTAGCTGTTTACATTCTGTCCAAGCAGCATTACTTCCTTTACGCCGTCATCTGCAAGGGCGCGTATCTCTTTTATGATATCTTCGGGACGCCTGCTTCTTTCGCGGCCGCGCACATAAGGCACTATGCAGTAGGTACAGAAATTGTTGCAGCCAAACATAATGTTTACGCCTGCCTTGTATTTGAATTTTCTGACAGTCGGAAGATCCTCAACTATCTCCTCGTGCTTGTCCCAGATATCAAAAACAGGCGAATTGCTTTCTATATTTGTCCAGATAAGTTCTGCAAGTTTATAAAGATTGAATGTGCCGAATACTATATCGACGTGTTTGTATTTTTTTCTGATGGTCTCGATAACGGTAGGCTGCTGCATCATACAGCCGCAAAGCGCTATCTTCATATCGGGATTTTCTTTTTTTGCGTGCTTTAAATAGCCAAGGTTTCCGTATACCTTGTTTTCGGCATTTTCACGCACGCAGCAGGTATTGTAAATTATAAAATCCGCATCTTTTTCCTCTTCACAAGGCAAATAGCCCATTTTGCGCAGCATACCGTTTATTTTTTCGGAATCGTGCGCATTCATCTGACAGCCGAAAGTGTTTATAAAAAAACGCGGTCTTTTTTCTTTTTTATCGTTAAGCGCCGCAATTTTAAGCATAAATTGGTTTTGACGCTCCAATTCCCCCTGTGTCGGGGCGGTATTGGGTGTTCTCATATTATCACCGTACCCTTTCTTATTATTTTACGCTAAATTTCATTATAACATATTTTTTTGAAAATGTATAGTACTATTTTTGGTTACAGTATAACATAATTTCAAAAACAAAACGACCCCATAGAAATTCTATGGGGTAAAATTAATAGCGGGAGGGGGATTTGAACCCTCGACACCGCGGGTATGAACCGCGTGCTCTAGCCAACTGAGCTATCCCGCCTTATGATGGGTATAAAATTTATACCCATTTTTAAAATGGGAACAATAGGGCTCGAACCTATGACCCTCTGCTTGTAAGGCAGATGCT
>CAMNCZ010000002.1 GCA_946534775.1 uncultured Eubacteriaceae bacterium | reverse complement strand
TGGCAATACCGTCACGCTTGGCACATTCTTCCGCCTTGGAACCCGCAGGGCAGTATATGACAAGTTCTTCGCCGCAGTGGTAAAAAGCGTTCCTATCAAAGTTGGTTTCCGTGCCGTCAATAACTACCAAGTTGAGTTTCGGGCAGTTGTTAAAGGCTTTGTATACAAATGTGGTGTCATTTATGCTGTTCTTTACATTTTCCGAACTTGAAACAAAGTTTGACAGGCTTTCATTCATTGCTATGGTTCTTCTTACGGTATCCCTGCTTGCGCCCATTGGTAAACTGTAACCCGGGGCGGGGAATGGCGCTCTGTTGTGAACGGAGGTCTGGCCAAATCTGACTGCACTCAGTTCGGGACAGTTATGAAAAGCGTGTGTAAGCACAACGGCGTTTATATCACCGAATTTTACATATTTTAAACTGCTGAAATTATCGTAAAAAACAGCGCGGTCAAATATTATGTAGTTAAGTGATTCATTGGAACCGAATTTTAAATTGTATATATCCTCGGGTATGTTGTTTTCCGCTTTTATATAGCTGATGTTTTCGTCGGCACTGCGAATATACATACCGATCGATAAAATATTGTCGGGCCCCGGGTTAGAATATTGTCGTTCGCGTCTGCCTACTTGGGTTATGCCAAGTTCACCGTCGGCTTCAAAAATATATTTGTACCGTTCATTGTCGGAAACCTTATCGATAGTATAATTCGAGTTCCAGCCGACCAACGCAAAAACGTTGTTTGCAAATAACGTATTGGCAAGCGTAATTGCCAATAAAAATGTTGTCATTCTTTTTTTCATAGTTGCACCTCGCTTTTAATAATATTTTGCTTTTCTACTATATAATGATTAATTTCTCAAAAAAGGTTACGCATTAAACATAAAAAATAAGAAAAATATTTTGTATATTTTAAATATATCATAATTTCGACAAAAATGGTATTATAATTATACTACTACATAAAAGAGGATAAGTATGAACGAGGAATACAAAAATTTTGTGGCCGAGTTGTATGAACGCAACATTACCGTGCTGTATAATATTGCATATCTATATATCAAAAACGATGCAGATGCACAGGATATGGCGGAAGATGTGTTTGTTATTGCGCTGAAAAAGGCAAAATTGCTGTATAAGCACGAAAACCCCGACGGCTGGCTGTATAAAACGCTTTACTTTAAAATTAAAGAATATTACAGAAATAAAAAATACGATATATCGCAAGAAGACCTTGAACTTTTATTTACGGAAGATTTTGATATGCACGATATGGAAACGAAAATAGTGGATAATATTTCTTTTTACGAGTTTTTGCGGACTTTGCCCGTTAAGGAAAGAAAATATATTGTTTACAGGTATATGGCGGGTATGAAGATACAGGAGATCTCCGAAAAATTGGGATTATCTCAGGGGGCGGTAAAGCAGCTGTGGTTCAGGGCAAAGAAAAAACTGAAAAAAATTTTAAAAAAACCGTAACTTTTTTTGGATAAATAATCATATATCATCAGAGGCAGTTTTACCGTGAGGCAACCGAGGTGAAAAGATGGAACACAACAATAATTTAAGCAATAATTTAATGAAAGAACTTGGCGGACTTATAAGTGCGGATAAAATAGATTATACAAGCCGTAAAAAAATAAAGGATATAACGGAGGAACTAAGCGAAGCAAACCGCATACCGCGGCTTGACAAGGAAAAAGCCGCAGAGAATATTTTAAGAAAATACGAGCAGGGCAGCGGGGAAACAAAGGCACCGAAAATAAGCCGTATTTCGGGTGTAAGGGCAGTAACTGCGGTAATGGTAGTGTTGTTTTCGCTTAATATTATAACTATAATTTTTGCAAAAACCGATTTGGCGACTTATCTTTATGATTTTAACAACGGTGTGCTTACAATAAGACGTGCGGAGTATAATGTTGAGGAAAAAAATACGGAGTATTCGCGTTATTTTACATCGGTTTATGACGGCGTAAAATATTTCGGTGCAGATATACCTCTGCCGCACAAGCTGCCTGCGGAATATAATTTGAATAAGGTATATTGTTCGGCGGATAAAGAAAGAATATCTATCTCCTATATTTCAAAAAATTATGAGAACGACAGAAAAGAAATTTCCTATTGTGTGTTAAGGACGTTTAATAACTATCTGGAAGTGGATGAAGATGAAGAACCGAAAGTGATAGAATACAACGGCAATACATATTATGTTATGCATAATATAAACAGGGTGCTTATACAGTGGATATACAACGATATGAACTGTTATATAACATCCACTATGTCGGAAGAGGAACTGTTTGAGATAATTAAAAATATGAGATAGGCGGTGCGGTATGAATAAAATCAAAAAAAGTATAATTGCTGTGTTCGCGGCTGCGGTGCTGATAAATGCTGTTGATGTTTATGCAGACGGACGAGGTTCGGGTTCGGCATCCTCAATGTCAAGCTACGGCGGAGGGATACGCGAAGATTATTTTTGCGGTGCAAACCTGATACAAAAGGGCAGGCAAAGCAAAAACAGAATAGTTTTCAATGCCTATATGGAATGCAGGGAATATGTAAAAAAGTGCAGGATAACCGCTCAATTACAAGTTTATGAAGACGGAAAATACGTTACGGAGGTCACTTCGGCCTCGACGGAGGAAAATTCGTCAACTACCTGGAAAAGAACATATTATGTGGAATCGGGCAAAAACTATCGGGCAAAGGTGAAATTTCAGTCATACGACCAAGACGATAAACTTGTGGAAACAAAATATATCGTTACCAATTCCGTAACGGCGCCGTGAAAAAAACGCAGGCTTATGAGATAATTCATAGCCTGCGTTTTTGTTTTACGTTTTTACAAGTTTGTTTTTGGTAACGACATTTCCGCTGCCGAGTTTTTTTGTAAGTTCGGACATAAGCGCTTCGTCAATAAATGCCCTGTATTTTTCGGTAAGATGCATTTTCTTTTTTAGTGTCTCATCATAAACGATAACGGGGGAGAAACCCTTATGCGCCGCGATATAATCGCAGAGTGTATCGATCGTTTCGGTCGTGTCAGCGGTTATTTTAAGCCATAACTCGGTGTTTCGGGCTTTAAGCTGCGCTATCGGCATAATTTCTTCCGCTATGACCGAGTTGCCGCGGTCCTCGCTGATACTTGCGTGGCCGCTGATATAAATGACTTGGTCGGTACGGATAACAGACGATGAAAGCGCATAAATTTTCGGGAAAACAAGCACCTCCGCCGATGAAGATGTGTCCTCGACAGTGATAAATGCCATCTGCTGGCCGTTTTTTGTTATCTTTGTTTTTACCTCGGTTATTATGCCTATTATTTTAAGCGGCTGACCGTCTTTAATATCGGAAAGAGATTCTTCGGCATCGAGGTCGATAAGGCGGTTTGTCGTGCAGATATCTATTATATCCGCATATTCGTCAAGCGGATGACTGCTCAGATAAATGCCCAATACATCCTTTTCGTGCGAAAGCAAGTCGTTTTTGGTGTATTCGCCGACATCCGGCAGTTCGTCTTTATAAGCGGACTGCTTGTCATCGTTAAAATCCGAAAACAGCGACAACTGCCCTTCGATACTGTTTTTCTTTGTCTGTCCGAGACCTTTGTAAATAAGCTCGAACGAACTGAAATATTGAAGTCTTGTACCGCCGAGAGAGTCAAAAGCACCGCCGTAGATAAGGCTTTCTATCATACGCGAGTTGACATTTGTGCCCATTCTGTCCAAAAATTCGGTCATTGAAACGAACTTTCCGTTAAGAGTACGTTCTTTTACAAGAAAATCAATATTGTTTCTGCCGACATTCTTTACTGCGGAAAGCGCAAAGCGTATGTCGCTGCCCGATACGCTGAATTTGCCGTAACTTTCGTTTATATCGGGCGGCAGAAGCCTGATTTTCATTCTGCGGCATTCTTCCATATAACCCGCTATTTTCTTTGGGTTGTCCATAACGCTTGTAAGAAGCGCCGCCATAAATTCAACGGGGTAGTGCGTTTTTAGCCAGGCGGTCCTGAATGCGACTACCGCGTAAGCCGCAGCGTGCGATTTGTTGAAAGCGTATTTTGCAAAGTCCGTCATCTCGTCAAATATTTCGTTTGCGGCATTTTCGGATATGCCGTTTGCAAGACAGCCCTTAACCTCGCCGTCGATACCGTAAATAAAGTTATGGCGTTCCTTTGCCATTACATCTTCTTTTTTCTTACTCATAGCACGGCGCACAAGGTCGCTTCGGCCAAGTGAATACCCCGCAAGTTCGCGCACTATCTGCATAACCTGTTCCTGATATACTATACAGCCGTAGGTGGGCTTTAATATGTTTTCAAGGGCGGGGTGTGTATATTCTATCTTATCCCGATTGTTTTTGCCCGTTATGTATTTGGGGATAAAGTCCATAGGGCCGGGGCGGTAAAGCGAAATACCCGCTATGATATCTTCCATACAGGTCGGGGAGAGTTCTTTCATAAAGTTTTGCATACCCGCGCTTTCAAGCTGGAATACGCCCGTTGTTTTGCCCTGGCATATCATTGCGTAGACGGAGGGGTCGGTGTAGTCTATGTCGTCAACGCTAAGCGGGGTCTCGCGGTTTCTGTTTATCTCCTCAAAAGCATCCTGTATTACCGTAAGTGTGCGCAGGCCGAGAAAGTCCATTTTTAACAGGCCCAGTTCCTCACAAGTGGTCATTGTAAACTGAGTTGTTATAAGGCCGTCGTTTGTGTTTAGCGGCACATATTCCAGTACGGGCTTATCGCATATAACAACGCCCGCCGCGTGTGTAGAGGAATGGCGCGGCAGACCTTCAAGCTTCATCGACATATCGATAAGGTAGTGTACCTGTTCGTCTTGTTGGTAAAGAGCCCGCAGTTCGGGATTTATTTCAAGCGCTTTTTTTATTGTTATTTTAAGTTCCTCGGGAACCATTTTTGCTATCTTGTCAACATCGGAGTATGGTATATCAAGCACACGCCCCACATCGCGTATGGCGTTTCTTGCCGCCATAGTACCGAAAGTTATTATCTGCGCAACGTGATCCTCGCCGTATTTTCGATTGACATATTCAATAACTTCCTGTCTGCGTTCATAGCAGAAGTCGATATCGATATCGGGCATACTGACACGTTCGGGGTTCAGAAAACGCTCGAAGATAAGGTCGTACTGTATCGGTTCTATATCGGTTATGCCAAGTGTATAGGCTGTTATGCTGCCTGCGGCCGAACCGCGCCCGGGGCCTACGCTTATGCCTTGTTCCTTTGCATAGCGTATAAAATCCCATACAATAAGAAAATAATCCACAAAGCCCATCTGTTTTATAACGCTTAGTTCGTATTCAAGGCGCTTGTCAAGCGCAGGGTCGTGCTTTGCGCCGTAACGGCGTTCAAGCCCCGATGTACAAAGCTGTGTAAGGTATTCAAGTGCTGTCTTTCCGTCGGGTACGTCAAAAACAGGCAGTTTGTAGTGATTGAATTCAAAGGTGACATTGCATTGGTCCGCAATTTTCTGCGTGTTTTCAACAGCCTCGGGAATATATGAAAACAGTTTTGTCATTTCCTCTTCGCTTTTTACATAGTACTGGCCGCCCTCGTAGCGCATACGGTCGGTATCGGTAACTTTTTTGCCCGTTTGCAGACAGAGCAGAAGATCGTGTGCCTGAGCATCGTCTGCGTTTATGTAGTGGGTATCGTTTGTGCATACAAGCGGTATGCCCGTTTCCTTACTCATACGGATAAGTGCCTGATTTACCGTCTTTTGTTCGGGTATGCCGTGGTCCTGGAGTTCAAGATAAAAATTACCTTCGCCCATTATATCAAGATACATCAGCGCGATCTCTTTGGCTTTTTCATAGCCTTGGTCAAGTATCGCACGCGGTATCGGTCCCGCAAGGCAGGCGCTTAAAGCTATAAGCCCCTTGTTGTATTTTTTTAAAAGTTCAAGGTCGATACGCGGCTTTCTGTAATAACCCTCGGTAAAACCGTAGGAGACCATTTTTATAAGATTTTTATAGCCCTCGTTATCCTTGCACAAAAGTACAAGGTGGTTGTAGCCGTCGCCCTTTTCTTTGCTGAAACGCGAACCTGTCGCAATATATGTCTCACATCCTATTATCGGCTTTATGCCCTGTGCCAGTGCTTCCTTATAAAAGAGGATAACACCGTACATTACACCGTGGTCGGTAATGGCAATGGATTTCATACCCAGTTGTTTTGTATGTGCAATAAGATCCTTTATTTTTGCCGCACCGTCAAGCAGACTGTACTCCGTGTGAACGTGTAAATGCGTAAATGACATAGTTTCACCTCTTTTCGTAATGTATAGATATTATATCATATTGTGCACTAAAAGACAATTATTTATTAGGGCATAAAAATATTTTTATTACTGCTTGACATATATCCGTATAGGTGATATTATAATAATATATGTAAAAAATTGATAGAGGCGCGTTATTCATCAGTACCCGCAGACAGACGGCAAAGGCGTTGTACGCTGCGGCAAAAGGGGATAATGCCGAGGACAGCCCGACTTTTGCAAAGGGCGGTTCGGTTGCTGCGGCCAACAGCCCTGTGACTGTCATCTTACCGATGGAGTGCTATCATTGATTGGACAAGTGTGTGTAATTAATGGGGGACTGCATTTTTCGGTCCTCTTTTTTATGTATTATCAAGTATTGTAACATAAGAAAAAAATTTTAATATACTATTTTAAAGGAGCAATAAAAATGAAAAAGTACAATGTTGGTATCATCGGCGCTACGGGTATGGTAGGTCAGCGTTTTGCGCTGCTTTTAAGCAAGCATCCGTGGTTTGATGTTAAGGTAGTTGCGGCAAGCCCCCGTTCGGCAGGCAAAAAGTTAAAAGATGCCATCGGTTCACGTTGGGCAATGACAGAGCCGATGCCCGAAGAAGTGGCAGAGCTTGTTGTTATGGATGCATCGGCAGATGTTGAAAAGATCGCATCTATGGTAGATTTTGTTTTCTGCGCGGTAGATATGAAAAAAGACGAGATCCGTGCCCTTGAGGAGCGCTATGCAAAGGCAGAATGCCCTGTTGTCAGCAACAACTCGGCACATCGCGGTACACCCGATGTTCCTATGGTAGTGCCCGAACTTAATCCCGAGCATATCGAGATAATCGCTTCCCAGAGAAAGCGTCTCGGTACAAAGCGCGGCTTTATTGCAGTTAAGTCAAACTGTTCAATACAAAGCTATGTTCCTGCGCTTCATCCGTTAAGAAAATACGGCATCAAAAACGTACTCGCCTGCACATATCAGGCTATATCGGGCGCAGGCAAAACTTTTGATACCTGGCCCGAAATGGTGGATAACCTTATCCCCTATATCGGCGGCGAGGAAGAAAAGAGTGAAAACGAGCCTTTAAAGGTTTGGGGCAAGATAAACGGCGATGTTATCGAAAATGCGACAACACCCAATATCACAACACAGTGTTTAAGAGTTGCCGTTTCCGACGGTCATACGGCTGCTGTTTTCGTAAGTTTCGATAAAAAACCTTCAAAAGAAGAGATATTAAAAGAGTGGAAAGAATTTTCGGGTGTTCCTCAGGAACTTGAATTACCTTCGGCACCCAAGCAGTTCCTTAACTACTTTGAAGAGGACAACAGACCGCAGGCTAAACTTGACAGAATGCTTGAAGGCGGTATGGCAGTTTCCATCGGTCGTTTAAGAGAAGATAAACAGTACGATTACAAGTTTGTATGCCTTTCACACAATACATTGAGAGGTGCTGCGGGCGGTGCGGTCCTTCTTGCCGAATTGCTTGCCGCAAAGGGTTATTTTGATTGATGGTTTGACAAAAACTCAGAAAGGGGAATCTCATTATGGCAAAGAAAACTTTGTTTAAAGGTGCGGGCGTTGCCATTGTTACACCGTTTAACAATGACGGCAGCGTTAATTACGATGCACTCGGCGAAATGCTTGAATTTCAGATAGAGAACAAAACAGACGCTATAATCATCTGCGGTACAACGGGCGAGGCTTCGACCCTGACCGATGACGAGCAGATAAGTGTAATAGAATATACGGTCAAAAAGGTAAATAAGCGTATCCCCGTTATTGCGGGCGCGGGCAGCAATGACACGGCACACGGTATGCAGCTTGCAAAGCGCGCGGAAGACGTCGGTGCGGACGGCCTTCTTATCGTTACGCCTTATTACAACAAAACAACTCAGCGTGGCCTTGTAAAATACTACAAGGATATGGCGGGCGCTGTTAAAATACCTATCATTATGTACAGCGTTGCAGGCAGAACGGGTGTTAATATCGCACCCGCTACCGTAAAGGAACTTTGCGGGGTAGAAAACATTGTTGCCATTAAAGAAGCAAGCGGCAATATTTCTCAGGTTGCCGAGATCGCAGCGCTTTGCGGCGATGAAATTGATATTTACAGCGGCAATGACGATCAGATAGTTCCTCTGCTTTCACTTGGCGGCAAGGGCGTTATCTCCGTGCTTTCAAATGTTGCACCGAAATATACTCACGATATGGTCCAAAGCTATTTTGACGGCGATGTTAAAAAAGCGTGCGAATTGCAGCTTGGCGCTATCGACCTTATCAAAAAATTGTTTATCGAAGTAAACCCCATCCCCGTTAAGGAAGCACTTAATATGATGGGCAAAAACGCAGGTGCTTTCCGTGCGCCTCTGCTTGAAATGTCGGATGAAAACCGTGAAAAGTTAAGAGAGAGTTTGAAGGATTTTGGTCTTCTCTAAACTGAATTTGAGGGAACGAACCGTTTTGTTTAATGATCGGTCGTTCCCTTTTTTTGATAAGAGGCAGATATGATGAAAAACGTAAAAAATATTTATACAGCTTTCTTTACGGCACTGTTATTTATGGTGTTTGCTGTATTTGTAAACAAAGAAAGCTTGTATTATATGAGTCAGGGCATTGACAATGTCGGTATGTCCTTGGTGACAAATCGTCTTATTGCACATAATAATTACAACCTTTATACAAATCCGCTGCTTAGTTTTGGACTGGGCATATTTTCGGATATTTTCAAAAATGCCGATGCTTTTGCGGTATATTGTGTATTATCGTGCTTTTTTGCAACATGGTTTTTGTTGTATTATGCTTTATCTTATATGCGTGGCGCGGCAAAATATTTTGTTGTGCTGCTGGTATATGTTATATCCGCGCAGAACATAAGTCATACGAATTATACAGAGATCACGATGTTTTTGACCATATCGGGGTTGATACCGCTTATGCATATACAAGTTAAAGATGCCGCGGCAAATAAAATAACGGTGGTATTGGCCGTTCTCTTTATAACCTTGGGATGTATGCTGCGAAGCTCGTGTGTGGTGATAGCCGTACCGTTTGCGGTGCTGAATGCATTTTTTACGATAAGGGAAACAAAAAAATATAAAAATTTACTTATATATGTGCCGGCTGTAGTCTGCGTGCTTACAGTTTACGGTATAAATTATGCCTTTTGGCACACGTCGGGCCGGATAGATTCGTATAACTACAATAATGCAAGAGTGAATGTACAGGATTACCCGTTTTCTACGGATGTTATAACACCGCAAATGGCCGAAAAGGACATAACGAAAAACGACCTTATAATGTTAAGTATGTTTATGGCACCCGATACGGACAGGATCGATACAGGGTATTTTAACACGGTTTATAAGGGCACAAGTAAAAAATATGATATATCGAATGTAAAAATATTTTACAGCACGGGCAATAACATATTGGTCAAATTTACGCTATTGCTTGCCGCAGCCGCGCTTGCCGCTGTTTTAACGGACAAGAATATCAAAAAAAGGCTTGAGGGAATACTCGCGTTTTTGGGTATGTTGGGAATATTGTTCTTCTTTATGTATATGGGCAGATTGCCGCAATATGTATTTTTGTCGACTGTATATGTTTGTATGGCCGAACTTGCTGTGGTAATGGATAATATGGTTTTGAAATATCGTTTTGTTTTTTCGGCCGCGGCAGTGTTTTCGTGTGTGTTTGTTTTTGGATATTATCTGATGAATTTTGCAGGTGCGCCGTCTGTGCCGGCATTTACCGCAAGAAATGGCATCAGCGATACGGAAAAACAGTTGGAAACAACTCTTAACGGGGACGAGCTTTTTTTGTGGGATACCGAATATTATTCAATGAAGCTTTTGCCGCTTGTTATGAGTTCCGGGAAATTGCCGTCTGCCGAAATGCTGAAGCATCATACGGCTGTGGGCGGATGGTTTTACGGTTTGCCGTCAAACAATGAGCTGTATGATTCAATAAACATAACAAATCCTATTTACGACCTTTTGTACAGGGGAAATACACATTTTGTAACTGATGATGCAAGGATAGAGATAATTTATAATTATTATGTTGAACATATTGACCCCGATGTGTCTGTTGAATGTATCGGCGAAATATATGGCATAAAGGTATGGAATTTTTATCCGGGGCGGTGAATTATATTGTACTCAGCCTGCTGCCCAAAATTAAATTGTCATTTACAAAATATTTTATGTTGTAAATTGTATGAAAAAATGATATAATAAACATTGTTGTTATAAAGGACACCTCTAAAAGGAGAAGTATGATAAAAATTATCTTTGTTTTGTCTACTCAAAATGATTTTGTTGATTTTGATGAAATGACAAAGGCACTTGAAATAGCGGGCTGCCGTACAAGGCGAAAAACGGAGTTTCCCTTACAGTCTGTCAAAGCCGGAGTTGCGGCAAACGAATGGAGTTTTGATATAAAGGGAAATTGCCGTAGCGTTTCGGGTATGATTGACAAAATGCAGGCTGTTATTAAAGGCAAAGAGACCTCAATAATAGGGCTTTGCAGAAAATACGATATGGATGCGGTTTTTACCGTAGTTATAGAAGAGGACAAAGACGGATACCCGGAAATATTTTTAACAAAGGAAAATGTAAAATTTTTAAATAGCATCAATGCCGAGATCGGTTTTGATATTTATTAAAAAGATAGGAGCAATACAAATGACAAAAATTATTATGCACGGCTGTAACGGCAAAATGGGAAAGGTTATATGCGATCTGGTCAAAAACGACCCGGCTGCGGAGATAGCCGCAGGCATTGACATAACCGCCTGCAATGCGACTTTCCCCACTTATACAAACATTAACGACTGCGATATAAAGGCTGATGTAATTATCGATTTTTCCACTGCAAAGGCTGTGCCCGCAGTTATAGAATATGCGCTTGATAAGAAGCTTCCCGCAGTAATTTGCACAACGGGTCTTTCGGATGAAACGCTTAAAATGATGGAAGAGGCATCTAAGGTGATCCCTGTGTTCAAATCCGCAAATATGAGTGTCGGCATCAATCTTATAGCCAGTCTTCTGAAAAAATATTCGGATGTGCTTTATGAAAACGGTTTTGATATAGAGATAGTCGAAAGACATCACAATCAGAAAATAGATGCACCCAGCGGTACCGCGCTTATGCTTGCCGATGCCGTAAACGAGGGCGTTGACAATAAACTTGAATATGTATACGACCGTTCGCAGGTACGCGAGAAACGTACAAGAAATCAGCTTGGGCTTTCGGCAGTGCGCGGCGGTACGATAGTGGGCGATCACGAAGTTATCTTTGCAGGCAAAGACGAGGTAATTGAATTTAAACATTCGGCTTACAGCAAAGAGGTTTTTGCAGTAGGTGCGGTAAAGGCGGCAAAATTCATTGCGGGAAAGCCTGCGGGAAAATATGATATGCAGAGTGTAATGGAGGAAATTTAATAATGAAACTTGGTATAGTTGGTCTGCCTAACGTAGGCAAAAGCACACTTTTTAACTCACTTGCGGGCGGCGGAGCGGAGTCTGCAAACTACCCGTTTTGTACTATCGACCCAAACGTCGGCATAGTTCCCGTGCCCGATAAGCGCCTTGATGTGCTGGGCAAAATGTACGAAACGCAGAAAATAACCCCTGCGGTAATAGAATTTGTGGATATTGCGGGCCTTGTAAAGGGCGCAAGCAAGGGCGAGGGTCTCGGCAACAAATTCCTTTCACATATCCGTGAAGTTGATGCTATAGTTCACGTTGTACGCTGTTTTGAGGATACAAATGTAGTACACGTTGATGCAAGTGTCGATCCTATCCGCGATATTGAAACTATCAACCTTGAGCTTATTTTTGCCGATATGGAAGTGCTTGAACGCCGTATAGCAAAAACGCAGAAACAGGCGGTAAACGATAAATCGCTTGCAAAGGAACTGGAGATCTTAAAGAGAATATACGCTGTACTTGAACAGGGGAAATGTGCATCTACACTCAGCTTTGACGACCCCGATGAGGAGGCTTTTGTTCAAAGTCTGACTCTTCTTACATACAAGAAAGTGCTTTTTGCGGCAAATGTTGCGGAAGACGACCTTGCAGATGACGGAAAGAGCAATCCTTATGTTAAAAAAGTGCGTGAGCTTGCGGCAGAGCAGGGCAGCGGCGTTTTTGTTGTCTGCGCTAAAATAGAAGAAGAGATAGCAGAACTTGAAGAAGACGAAAAACTTGAATTTCTTAAAGACCTTGGCTGTGAAAGCGGCGGTCTTGACCGTCTTATTACCGCAAGTTATGATTTATTGGGCCTTATCAGCTATCTGACCGCGGGTGTTACCGAGGTACGCGCGTGGACCATAACAAAGGGAACAAAGGCACCTCAGGCAGCGGGCAAGATACACAGCGATTTTGAACGCGGCTTTATCCGTGCGGAAGTTGTTACTTATGATGATCTGGTACGCCTTGGCAGTATCGCTGCCGCAAAAGAAGCAGGTGTATACCGCAGCGAGGGTAAGGAATATGTCGTTAAAGACGGCGATGTTATCTTATTCAGATTTAATGTATAATAAAAGGTTGATAGTATGTCTATTGAAAAAGTTAAACAGTATTTTAAAAAATTTGATATGGAAGACAAGGTGCTGGAATTTGATGTTTCAAGTGCAACGGTGGAGCTTGCGGCGCAGGCATTGAACTGCGAGCCCTGCCGTATTGCCAAAAGTCTTACATTTATGCTTGATGATACACCCATAATGATAGTTGCGGCGGGTGATGTCAAAATAGACAACGCAAAGTACAAGGCAAAATTCGGCGCAAAGGCGAAGATGCTTAAATTTGACGAGGTTGAACCGCTTATCGGCCACGGTGTCGGAGGGGTGTGCCCCTTTGGCATAAATGACGGTGTTAAGGTGTATCTTGACGAGTCGCTGAAAAGGTTTAAAACCGTATTTCCCGCCTGCGGCAGCAGCAACAGTGCAATAGAACTGAATATTGAAGAAATGGAAAAATATTCGGGCTGCACCGAATGGGTGGATATTTGCAAATGAACCATTTAAAATTAAAAGGGATGTCGTAAACAGTGGCTGCTGTTTGTGACATCCCTTTTTATCGGATATTGTTGATATTTTATCGATCGATCCTTCTTATAAATTTATTCCTTTCAAGTACATACAAAAAATGTATACATCTGTCAAGCATTTTTTCTTTTTCATCGGGAAAAGTGTCTTTCATTGTATTTATAACATCATTTACCGTATTTTTACCGTCAAGACATTCCCAGAGGGCAGTGCCGTACACATCTGTTTTTATATGGCTGAAACGCGGCTTTTTAAATAACTTTTGCGCGATTTTGTTGAAAAAACCTTTATGTTCAATATCCAGTACCGTAAAGCCGTCGTCGCCTTTGTGGTATTTCAGTTCACTTGATGGAACAAATACAATATCCAGATAGTTTTTTGAAATAACTTTTTTATCTTTCATTTTATTTACGTTTTTGTTTATCGAATTTTTTTACGGAAAAATAATATGTTGCGGCAAGTATGCCTATAAAGAATATAAGACCGCCAAAGTTGCCAAGCGGTGCACCGAGATTTATCATCTCGCCTATGCTTTTTCCGTTTACCTTTGTGATGGCCAGTACTGCAAGTAATATGCCCACAAGACCTTCACCCGCAATAAGACCCGAGCTGAAAAGCACACCCTGATCCGCAGCGGCGGTATTATTTTTTCTGTCAAAGATCTCCCTTATAATTCCGCCCATAAAAATCGGTACGGAAAGGTGGATAGGAAGGTAAAGACCTATTGCTATCGGTAAAACGGGGAGACCGAGCACTTCGATAATTACGGCAATAAATATACCTGCAAAAACAAGACTCCAGGGCAGTGTACCGCCCATAACGCCTTCAATTACCAGTTTCATAAGTGCTGCCTGCGGTGCGGGAAGTTCGCTTCCGCCAAAGCCCCAGGCTGCATCCAAAAGATACATAACACCGGATATGGCAAGGGCCGCCGCAACTGCGCCTATAAGTTCGCCTATCTGTTGTTTTATGGGTGTTGCGCCTACTATATATCCCGTTTTAAGATCCTGAGATGTATCGCCTGCCATAGCCGAGATTATACATATAATTGTACCTACGCTTATTGCAGAGACCATACCTTTTGCGCCGGTGTTTCCCGCTGCCTTGAAAATAGCTGTTGTGGCAAGCAAAGTTGCAATAGCCATACCCGAAACGGGGTTATTTGACGAGCCGACAAGGCCTACCATTCTTGAAGAGACCGTTGCAAAAAAGAAACCGAATACAACAATAAGCAGTGCGCCGATAAAATTAATGGGTATTATAGGCAAAAGCCATATTAAAACCGCAATAAAGATAACTGCGGGAACAACGAACTTAAAGGGAAGATCGGTATTTGTTCTTAAAACCTGTTCTTCCTTGTGTCCAAAACCGCCAAGTGCTTTTTTAAAGGTTTTTACAATAGTGGGCAGAGATTTTACAAGGCTTATTATACCGCCCGCGGCAACCGCACCGGCGCCTATATAGCGTATATAGGTACTCCACATTGTGGTTGATGACATTTCCGAAACAGCGATACTTGCGGGAGCAACAATATCACTGCCGCCGAAAATGATTATAAGCGGTATAAGAACAAACCAACCGAGTATGCCGCCTGCAAACATATACGAAGCGATTTCTTTGCCGCAGATAAAGCCCACGCCCGAAAGTGCGGGCAAAACGTCAAGACCGAAGCCTGTGTGCAGCGGTGCGGTTTCCCAGTGTATCTCCGATGGAAAAAGGCAAAGACCGTCTGCAATAAACTTGTATACGGAAGCTATACCGAGACCCGAAAAAACAAGTTTTGATTTTTCACCGCCTTCTTCACCCGCAAGCAGAACGTCTGCGCAAGCAGTGCCTTCGGGGAAGGGCAGAACGCCGTGTTCTTCAACTATAAGCGCCGTGCGCAGCGGAACCATAAACAGTACACCGAGTATGCCGCCGCAAAGTGCTATGACTGTTATCTGCAAAAAGCCCGGGGTGCTTATTGCATCGCTTTCTTTTGCCCACATAAAAAGTGCGGGTATGGTGAAAATGGCACCCGCTGCAAGGGATTCACCCGCCGACCCAAGGGTTTGCACCATATTGTTTTCAAGTATTGAGTCTCTGCGCAAAATAACGCGTATTATGCCCATAGAGATTACCGCTGCGGGTATGGAGGCCGATATAGTCATTCCGACACGCAGACCTAAATAGGCATTTGCTGCGCCGAATACCACGGCAAGTATAATACCGATTATTACAGATACAGGCGTAAATTCAGGGATAACCTTGTCTGCGGGGATAAATGGCTTAAATTCATCTTTGTTGTTCATATTTTTCACGTCCTTTCATTTGTGACTATATAATATATGTCTAATTATACATTTTAAATGGTTTTATGTCAATGATTACAAAAAAATTGTTGTTATTCTCCTAAATAAAAAATAACACTTGTATGAAATTATCCTGTTACAAGTGTTATTTTCGTATAAACATTATATGCCCGTTATTTTGACTGTTTTGGTGTATTATTTTTCCGCGACCACTACGCAGTTTCTGCCGCGTGCTTTTGCCTGATACAAGGCTTCGTCAACTTTTATGTACAATCGTTTTTTATCTTGGTCAAAGCTGCTGTGTATTACGCCGAAACTTGCCGTTAGGCGCCGTATATTATTAAAATCGTGCTCTTCAATTGCCTTACGGATGCACTCGGCTTTTTCTTCTGTCTCTTCAAGCGTTTTGTTGGGGAGCAGCAGGAAAAATTCCTCGCCGCCCCAGCGGCCGACTGCTTCGCCGTGGTTTGTATCGATATTTTCCTTGTATATATCTGCGACAGATTTTAAAACTATATCGCCGACATCGTGACCGAGAATGTCGTTTACCTTTTTGAAATGGTCTATATCAACCATTATAAGGCCGATGCCGTTTTCATATTGATATTCGTTTTTAAGGGCAAAGTTTATCCGCCTTTCTATCTCGCGGCGGTTGTATATGTTTGTCAGTTCATCCGTTACCGCCATATATTGCAGCTGTTCATTCATACGCTGCAATTCATCGTTTGTTGATTGAACAAGCTGAGCAAGCCTCTTTAAAAGATATGCCTGGCCGACAAGCATAGAGTCGTCTATTTTGGCTTTTGGCAGAACAAGTCCTTTCTTTTGGCCTTCGCGCATTGCGATAGTCAAAAGGGTGATATTATGTTCAAAAACCGTGCCTCTGTCGGACATTCGTATAAGTTCTCCGCCCGTAAAGAAACCCGTTGCGCTGCCGAGTTCGCCAAACGGCGCTATCTCTCTTCCGGCCATATCATCGCCCCAGAAAGCCTTGCGCGCGGCGCAGGAGTAGAGGAAGAGAACCTCGGGTTCAAACTCGCGTACAGCTGCACAGCGTTTGTTTACCTGTTCAAATATACCCGACGGATTGCCGTAGGTTAGATACAGTTTTTGTCCCGTGTGAACATTGCCCGAAAGATATATGCTGCCGTCTTCCGAATAGCTGTAAGCGTGGCGCAGTATTTCTTCGCCGTTATCCACTATAAGCAGCGGAAATTCTACCGTGTCGCGTGTAAAATTACCTGCCTGGGTTATCTGCAAATATTTTTCGTATACTTCAAGCGCGGGTGTGCCGTCAACTTCGGCAAGCCTGTGTCCGTCTGCTTTGGTTATCGTAAATGCGTGGCCAAGTTTTTCCCAGCCTGCGGTTTTATCGGCATCGACATAAAGGTCTTTGCCGCAGTACATTATCGCTATTACCGTATCAAGATCTACACCGTTTTCGGTAACTACAAAAGGCTTGTCGTTGTCCATATCGTGCCCGATAGGATAGCCGCCGAATATACATACATTCGGCATACATTCACTTACTTTGTTCAAAACGCCCATCGAGTTCATAACAGAACCGGGGAAAAGAAGCTCTATCGCACAAAGATCGGGGGTGTCGGCTGCTGTTTCCTTTATTGCCGTGCCTATATCCTCCGTGCGTGCGCCCGCGTGGTTGTATGAATAAACCTTGGCTGTCGAACTTTCAAAAAATATTGCCGATACCAATATGTCCCTGGGTGAAAGTTTTCCGTCTTTTATCTCGCCGTTTGATGCAACACCCGCAAGCGATGCATCGGGAAAAGTTTTTGTTAAGGTGTTTACACGGTCTTCAATAAGCTTTGTATCTGTCAATCCACAGTATAAATGTAAAATCATAGATGAAACATTATGAGTATCAATATAATTTTTTAAATCTGAAATACCGTTTTGAAATTCGCTTGCATTGCCTGCACCGAATAAAAATTGCCGCATATATTCACCCAACCTTTCACATAATTTAAATCATAACCGATAGTGATTTTTGACATATCTCCACAATATTTTACTTTTCTGTTACCATTATAACAGAAATTTTATTGTTTTGCAAATTTTTTTTCTTCAATTTTATCAATAATTGCTGTAAAGAATATTTTTAACAGAGCAGCGGCGGGAACGGCAAATACCATACCCCACAAACCGAATAAATTTCCGAATATACCAAGTGCGGCGATAACGGCGGGAGGAGACAGAC
>CAMNCZ010000001.1 GCA_946534775.1 uncultured Eubacteriaceae bacterium | reverse complement strand
CATAATTTTTGTAAATTTTATTTTTTCGACCTTAAATCAGTGTTTCCCTAAAAATGCGCCGCAATATAAAAAGGAGTAAAAAAAATGAAAAAATATGCAAAAAGACTTGTCTCGGCAGTGCTTTCGTGTACGATAATGCTATCGTGCTTTTCAGCCGTAAGCGTGCTCGGTGCAGACCCCGCCGTTACGTCGGGCAGCGGTTTTGAAAGTTTATGGGGCGAATGGCAGGGTTCGGGAAGCTACAACGCTTATTACAGCGAAAACGGCACCGACTTTACTAAGATAGACCCCGCACTTATAAGGACGGACGACAACGGAAACTACCGTGTTGAACCGCTTGGCTTAAAAGGCGGCACTACTTACACCGTAAAAATAGTTCCCGTAAACGACAATGTTGAAAACGAAGCAGGCGCCTTTACATTTACGGCACAGGCAAAAAGTTATGACCGTTCGGGCTATGCTTTTTTCAACACAACCAATAACCCCGGCGCCTATCTTTCCGACGGTACTCTTCCGTCAAATGCCGATGTAATTTACATCAACGACCAAAATAAAGACTCGGTATCGCTTTACGGCGCAAAAGGTCTTAAAAACGTGCTTTCAGCACATTCAAAACAATCAAGGCCGCTTGTGATCCGCGTTATCGGCACTATTGACACAAACGGTTTTTCAAGCCTTGACGGCGACAAAATGGTGGAAAGCAAAGGCACCGCAGGTCTTACGGTCGAGGGTGTCGGCACAGATGCGGGCTTTTACGGCTGGGGTATGAAAATTGCCCACGGCAGTGACGCAGAGGTCAGAAACCTTCACTTTGACTGGAACTTTGAAGATGCTATAGAGATACAGGACAGCGCCCGTGTATGGATACACGACAACTCTTTCACGGTAGGACATCAGGACAATCCCAAAGAGGCCGACAAAGACCACGGCGACGGTTCCTGCGATGCCAAAAGAAGCGACTATGTAACAATAAGCTACAACCATTTTAACGGTACAGCCAAGACCTGCCTTCTCGGTTCAAGCAAAAACAGTGTCGAAGATGCAGGCTTATACAGCTATCACCACAATTATTTTGACAATGCTGAACAGCGTCTGCCAAGAATCCGCTGGCACAATGTACACGTTTACAACAACTACTATAACCATGTAGGCTATGACCTTGAGACGGGCAATCAAGCGGGCTACGGCATAGGTGCCACCTGCAAGGCAAGTATTTTTGCCGAAAACAACTATTTTGAAAATACCTACCGCCCAATGCTTACCTCCGATAAAGTAGTAAACGGCCTTTCAAACAATGACGGCGGCGTTATAAAAGCCTACGGCAATATATACGACAACTGTACGGGTATGCGCGATGTAGACCGTTTTGAAGCACCTTCAAAAGACTATCAACTTACCGCAGCAGACTACACCTGTTCGCTTGGCGGCGGCACATACAACAATTTCGATACAAGCGAAAAATTTTATAAAGATGATTATTTCCTTGAAACAGCCGAAGCCTGCAAATCAACGGTGCTCGAAAATGCGGGCGCCGAGAAAAACACAACGGGTCTGAAACTTACAAATGCCATAAACGGCAGTTCCACAGGCAGCGGCGGTACGGGAGAACCCGAGACCCCCGACAACCCCACTCCCGAGAATCCGGGTATAAATATGGACTGCACATATTACTACGACTTCCCGTCAAGCGGCAGTGTTGCTGCAACATTCGGCGGTGAAAACGGCAGCGGCAGCTACTTTAAATCAAGCCAGACAATAAACGCAAGCGGCAAAAGCGGCAGCGTTACAGTCAACGGCAAAACCTACGAATTCAGCGGTGTAGGCGCATTTGCAAACAACGCGGCAATAAGTTTTACCACCGATAAAAAAACTACACTTAACATTGTTTCCTGCTCGGGTTCAACAACACAAAGAAAACTTGTTGTTACAAACAGCGCGGGCAAAACGATAGGCACCATACTTTCGGGCACAAGCAGCAGCGACAGCGCAGAAGCGCTTGTACTTGATGCTGCCGATACCTACACTATCACAAACAAAGGCGGCGGCGAAGCCAAACTTTATTATATAGGCGTAAAGACCGAAGACGACCCTTCAAAAGAACTTATCGGTGATGCCGACCTTGACGGCATACTGACAGCAACAGATGCATCTATAGTACTTCAATACACGCTTACGGAAATGAATGTAGACGACAATTTTGTAAAGCGCTGTGATGTCGATAAAGACAGCCAAATAACGGCAACAGATGCATCTATCATACTTCAGGCATCTCTTATAGAAATGGATCTTTCTTAATAAGACAAAAAACACGGAAAGCTTTTTAACGGCCTTCCGTGTTTTTATGTTTATTTAAGTTTTATTTTTATCTTCTTTTTCTTTTTACCGTTATTGGTATGATTATTTCCGCCGTTTTCGGGTCTGTGTTTTTTTGCACCGCGGCGCTTTTTCTGGCTTATAAACCACGCTCTCAGCCCAAAAATAAGGCATATAATCGCAATTCCCACTATAAGCAGTGTTATAAGCAGCGTTTTCATTATCTTTACAAAAGCCTCGTGACGTCTCTGTCGTGCTATCTCCTTTTCGGGTATTGCATCTACGGCATTTACGGGCACAAGATCTATCACGCCAAGTTCGGTATCGGCATAGCTTACCGTCACCTTGCCCACCACCTGATCCATAGTTACGGGTGCTGTAAGGTTATCCGGCATCTCGCAGTTTATTACCACCGTATCTTCGTTTATAAAACTCGGGGTGTAAGCTGTCAGATCGCTTGCAAGCGTAACATTCACCGTGCCAAGGTCTATAATTTCATCCTTATACTGCTGTACAACGGGCACAACACGTTCAAAACGGTCGCGGCTGTACAAAACACGTTCTTTATAAAGCGAAAAGCCAAAATCAAGCAGGTTTTTCGTGTCCTCATAAGTCGGGTTATAACCGTTGTCTTTCATAACAACTGCCGCAAGCTGCACATCGCCGTTTTCGGCATAGCTTGCCAATGTGTTCATAGCCTGATTATGAAAACCCGTTTTACCGCCCTTTATACGCTCGTCATAAAACTGTGTGGTAGGCTGCAGCATTTTATCCGAATGATTGAGTACCCTCGCCTCATGCTTATTTGTTGCGTTGATACTGTGGTCGCTGCTGCCCCATATCTTCATTGCCTCCTCATTTTGAGAAGCCGCCCTTACGATTATCGCCATATCATTCGGCGTTGTATAATGTGCTTCATCGTGATAGCCGTGCGGATTTACAAAATGAGTATTTTCGCAGCCGAGTTCCTTTGCCTTTTCATTCATCATTTCGACAAAGCCCGCTTCACTGCCGCCAACGTGTTCGGCTATCGCAACCGCCGCATCATTGCCCGATACAAGCACAAGACCGTAAAGCAGGTCCCTGAGTGTTATCTCTTCACCTTCTACAAGTTCGGCCTTACTGCTGTCCCACGGTATGCTGTTTACCGCATTTGACGATACCGTGACTATATCGTCAAGGTTGCCCTTTTCGCAAGCCACAAGCATTGTCATTACCTTTGTCATACTTGCGGGATACATACGTTTATCCGAATTTTTGCCATATAGCAGCATACCCGTTTTCGCATCTATAAGGGCAGCGCCCTCGGCCTGTATAACAACATCCGCCGTGATACCGTCGGGTGTCGATATTCCGCTTTGATCTACAACTATCGAAACCGTTGTCGGTTCGGTCGTTGTTTCCTCCGCATATCTGAACTGATCGCTGCTGCGCGATACTCTGTCATTATCATCGTCATCGTCATTTCGGCTGTTCCTTCGTCTTACGGGTTCATCGTCTTCATCATCATCGTCATATTCTATAGCCGACCCGCTGGGTACTGCAAAAACCGTAACGGGCAGTGCAGAAAAAAACATAGAAGCGGCCAGAACACCGCCTAAAAATCTTTTAAATAACATTTTTTACCTCTTATCCATTCTGACAAAAATCAACATCAACGCCTATTATACCACTGTTCGGCATCAATATCAACAAAAAAATTATTACATTTTGATAAAGTACGGCTTAATCAAGTATACCGCAGGCAGCAATATTTTCAATTGCCTTTTCAAGCACTTCACACGGGCGTACAAGCGCCATACGCACATAACCCCTGCCGTGTTCGCCAAAACTTGACCCCGGCACACATACCACGCCTGCCATCTCAAGCAGATCAAATGTAAATTTTTCATCGTCTTTGCCGTATTTTTCGGGTATCGGGTACCAGGTAAACATTGTTGCGTCGCTTAACGGCACTTTCCAACCGATACGGTTGAGACCTTCGTACAGAAAGTCCCTGCGCTTTTTATATTCCGTGCGATTTCTCACAAGTATATCCTGAGAACCGTTCAGCGCAGCTATAGCGGCATTTTGTATACCCTTGCATATACCGTAATCTATCTGCGAACGGAAAGCGCGAAAATGCTTTATTATATCGGCATTACCAAGCGCAAAACTAAGACGAAGCCCCGTAAGGTTATAGGATTTTGACAGGCTGTTGAACTCTATGCCTATATCCATTGCACCCTCGGTCTGTAAAAACGAAATACCTTCGCCGCCGTCATATATAAGTTCCGAGTAAGCGTTGTCGTGTATAACGATAATGTCGTATTTTTTTGCAAAAGCCACAAGGCGCACATAAAAGTCCTTGTCCGCCTGTGCGGTCGTGGGATTATTGGGGTAAGAAACTATCATAAGTTTCGCCCTTTTTGCCACGCCTTCGGGTATCGCATCAAAATCTATAAGATAATTGTTTTCCTTTAAAAGCGGCATATATTGTATATCCGCATTCACAAGTGTCGGACCGAAACCGAATATCTGATAGCACGGGTCGGGCACAAGCACCGTATCGCCGCTGTTTATCAGCGGGAAAGCAATATGCGCTATTCCCTCCTGCGAACCGTTTACCGCAGTTATATTTTCCGCCTCAAGCGAAACGCCGTATCTGCGTTTATACCAATTTATTACCGCCTGCGCAAGTTCGGGGCTTTCGGTCATACCGTATTTATAATTTTCGGGGTCGAGAAAACCTTTCGACACCTCGTTCATAACAAAATCATCGGGCGGAAAATCGGGCGTGCCGATAGAAAGATTTATCACTTCCCTGCCCTTTTTTTCAAGCCTGTTTTTCGCCTCGTCAAGGTCCATAAGTATATTTGCCCCCGACTGTCCGAATTTATCCGAAAATTTCATTTAAACATCTTCCTTTTATTTTATCAGCAATTTTTATCGTTTAAAATACATCTGTTGATATCTATATCAACCACAATTATATCCACGCCTATTTTTTTGATATCGCACCACTTTATATAAAGTTCTTTCCTGCCGAATATGCCGAAAAGTCTGCCCGGCGCAGGCACTATCACCGCCGCCACGCAGCCGTTTGCGGTATCCACCACTATATCCTCAACGCAGCCAAGGCGCAGGCCGTCGCAAAGGTTTACAACTTCTTTTTGTTTTAAAGATTGGATTCTGTCCATTTTTTCACCAAAAATATATTTTGGTTTATTATATGTCAAATCCTATGCCTTTAAGCCATTTCAACATAAGCCAGAACCATTGGTCCGTGCCGTAAACGCCCGTTGCAAGGCCAAGTCCGTGACGGCCGTGCGGGAAAAGATGCAGTTCCGCAGGGATATCTTTTTCTTTTAAAGCCGCCGCAAAGCGCAGGCTGTTTATACAGTTTACCGAAGCATCTTCAAATGTATGCCACATAAAAACAGGACCCATATCTTCACGCACATTAAGATTAAGCGAAAGTGTACGTTTAAGTTCCTCATCATCGCCTGCCAGATTTTCCGCAGACCTTACGTGCCTGTAAGCATCGTAATTACTCGATACGGCATAGCAAAGTATAAGTGCATCGGGTTTTGCACTTACGGTATCCTGCTCATCGCGATGTTCATAATCAAACTTGTCGTAATACTCCGCAAGCAGACCCGCAAGGTTGCCGCCCGCCGAAAATCCAAGCGCAGCTATCCTGTAAGGGTCCGTCATAAGTTTCTGCGCATTAAACCTGATATAGCGCATAGCGCGCTGTGCATCGTTAAGCATAACGGGGTGTTTGTAAGGCGCGACCCTATAATTCAGCACAAAAGCATTGTAGCCGTTTCCCACAAATTCGTTTGCTATGGTCGAACCCTCGTGTTCTGCGCGATGATCGTAACCGCCGCCGGGTATTATAAGTATCGCGGGGCGCACCTGTTCTCCCTCGCAGATATAGCAATCAAGCGTCGGGCAGTTCGCGTTATGTTCGTTTGTATATTCATCGTTAAAATGCGGGATATCCTTATCCCATAGATTTATTCTGTACATACAGCCTCAAAACCTCCCAAAGCAATTAAATAGTAAGTATTTCCGCTCCCGTTTCGGTAACGACCACCGTATGTTCCCACTGTGCGGAAAGACTGCCGTCACGCGTCATAACGGTCCACTCGTCTTCAAGCACCTCAACATCCCAAGTTCCTGCATTTATCATAGGCTCAACGGTAAGTACCATTCCCGGTACAAGTATCATAGATTTTGCATTGCTTCTGAAATGGTTTACCGTAGGTTCACTGTGAAAATCAAGGCCAACACCGTGACCGCATAAAGCTCTTACAACGCCGTAGCCGTATTCGTCGGCCTTGTCGTGTATCGCATTGCCTATCTCGGCAACGGGCATATACGGTTTAATGGTATCAATGCCAAGGTACATCATTTCCTTTGTTCTTTCTATAAGGTTCTTTGCATCTTCGGATATCTCACCTATCGTATACATACGGCTCATATCTGAGTAATATCCGTCAAGTATAGTCGTAACGTCAACATTTATTATATCGCCGTTTTTAAGCTTTGTATCGTCGGGTATGCCGTGGCACACACAATTGTTTATCGAAGTACAGCAGCTTTTGGGAAAGCCGTAGTAATTGAGAGGCGCAGGTATACCGCCCGCTTCCGCGGTCATTTTTGAAACCAGCGCATCTATATCGTTTGTGGTCACGCCCTCGCCTATCATCCCGCCGATAGCATCCATAATGGCGATAGAAACTTTCGCACTTTTTCTTATGCCGTCTATCTGGTCGGGATTGAGTATAAGCGAACGGTCGGGTATCGGATATCCGTCGGAAAGATATTTTGATAAATTAGCCTCGTCGCTTTTTTCGTGACACGATTTGTATTTTTTGCCGCTGCCGCACCAGCAGCGGTCGTTTCTTCCCATTTTAAACATTTTATGTATTGTCCTCCTGCACTGTTTTTTTGTTTTTTATTTCTTCTCTGTAATAATCTATAAGTTCTTTAAATTCCTCGCCGTCAAGCGCTTCAAGGCCTTTTACCGAAAGCCCGTAATCAAATTTTCCGTATTTTTCAAACCAACCGAAAAAATTTGAACGAAGGGCATTTTTCATTTTATCGGGATAGCCGAAAGTCTTTATCTCCCGCATTTTTATTTTGTCGTAGGCCTCTATATGACAAAGCGCAAGCACCGATGCCTCTTTATAGGCGGTAACTATTTTTTTGCCTGTACTGCCGCCCGTATTGCGGTCCTCCGTGCGCTGATCAAACTCTTTTTTGACATAGTTTTTGCGCCTGCTGTTCACTTTTTTAACGGGGTTTGGCTCAAGCCATATATCAACGCTTCTAAGTGAATTGTTGCCCACCGTTATAAGGCCGATACCAAGTTCCGTAAGCAGACGCATCATCATCCGTGTATTTTTTTCGCGCAGACTTGACGGTCTGGGAATGGCGACATAAACATTCGGTGTTATGCTGCGGCGGTCCATAGCCTGATACACAACGGTGATATTAAACGATTTTTTCATTTCCACCACCAGCATCTCATCATCTTTCACCGCCACTATATCGCAGTCCTTAACTTCCGAACGCACCGTATATCCCATTTTCAAAAGCATTTTTTTGACGGGCTCATACATCTCGGTCTCTTTTTGTATTTTAGCCATTTTTATTTGCTCCGCCCATTATACTTTCTATATCCTCAACGGTTTTGGGTATATAGTCGTATAAAACCTTGCAGCCGTTCCAGGTAACGACAACGTCATCTTCTATCCTTATGCCTATATTTTCGTCCGCAATATAAAGCCCCGGTTCAACGGTAAGCACCATACCCTCTTCAAGCATACCCTCATTGTGTCTGCCCGCATCGTGCGTTTCCATACCAAGACAATGGCTTACGCCGTGCCAATAATATTTTTTCACATCTTCGGGCTTTTCGATAAGTCCTATCTCCGCAAGTTTTTTTTCGTAATACTTTATAAGCGTTTCGTTAAGCGAGGCAAACGGTATGCCCGGGCGGATAGTGTCAATAATAAGTTTCTGTCCTTCCAGCACAATATTGTAAAGCTGTTTTTGTCTTTTGCTAAATTTGCCGTTTGCAGGGAAGGTCCTTGTAATATCGCCGCAGTAATACTCCCACTTTGCGCCTACATCGCAAAGCACAAGGCTGTTGTCCTCTATCACGCAGTCATTGTCGCTGTAATGCAGTACAGCCGCATTTTTGCCCGATGCAACTATGGATTTAAAAGCGTGGTCCTTAACACCGCTTGATTTAAGTGAAAAATCAAAATAAGCCTCAAGCTGATATTCATACATACCGGGGTGCACGTTTTTAAGCATATTTTCCACACCTACGCCCGTTATTTCAACCGCTTTTTCAATTTTTTCAAGTTCCCTTACCGTTTTTATGCGGCGCAGTTCCGCAACATCGTTATAAATGTTTCTTATGCTTATATACGGATATTTTTCGCCGATCTCCTTTGCAAAGCCCAGTTCAATACTGTCTATATTGAAATATCTGTTTTCCAGATCGAGATATATATTTTCAATACGCTTGTTAAATATAATACCCGCGGTATACGAATAAAAATCGGGGATATACCGTATATCTTTTATACCGCTTATTTTTGCGGCCTCTTCTTTTTTAATAACTTCCCCTACCCACTTGGCCTTTTCCTCGTCGGAAGGCTCTATAAAAAGCACCGCCGTTTTCTCCGTGCCTTTTTTGGCAAGAAAAAGTATCTCGTTTGGTTTGTCCACACCCGTAAGGTACAAAAAATTGCTGCTTGGTGTAAACGGGTAGTTCTCATCTCCCAATTTCCGCACTTCCCTCCCCGAAAAAAAGACCGCTGCGGAATTATCATCAAGTCTGTCAAAAAGATTTTCTCTGTTTGAAATATAAAAATGCTGCATTTTGTTTCGCCTCTGTTCCGAATTTATCTCAGACTTCTAACTATACTATTATACTCCAAATTTTCGTATCTGTAAACACCTAAATTATCATCTTTCGCCATAAAACAAATTAAACCGTCATTTGTTTTGTAAAGCGGGATGTTATATTTTCTCATTCTGTCTGCCGTTTTCTTTGACGGATGGCCGTATCTGTTGTTTATACCCGAAGAAGCTACCGCAAATTCGGGCTTAACGGCCTTCACAAGTTTTACGCTTGTCGATGTCGAACTTCCGTGATGCGGCAATTCCAATACATCGGCTTTTATATCCGCGCCGCTCTCAACTACAGCCCGTTCACACTTTTTGTCAATATCTCCCGTAAAAAGCACCGAAAAACCGTCAAGCTGTGCCTTTATGACCATTGAATTTTTGTTGTTTTCCCGGCTTAACTCAAACGGATATACACAGCAAAAATCTCCAAAGCCGTTTTTGACCGTATCTCCCGCATACAGTTCGTTTACGGGTATACCATTGGCTTTTGAAAGCACGGTAAGCCTGTTGTAATTTTCGTTTTTATCCGTATAGGCCGAAATATAGATATTCTTGATTTTTATATTTCCCATAAGGTCAAAAAGCCCCTTTATGTGGTCGGTATCGGTATGCGATATAAAAACGGAGTCTATATTATCAACACCGCTGTAATTTAAAAACGGCATAACCTTATATGTACCGTTGTCAGCGCCTATCGCGGAAAGTTCGCTGCCGCAGCAATCCACTATACAAGCGCTTTTCCCTTTTGTTATAACACAGCAGTTTCCCTGCCCCACATACAAAAAATTCACCCTTGTTACATCCGATTTTTGCATATTGGACACAACCGCTGTCAGCGACACGAGTATAAGCGCAAAAACAGCCCGCTTAGCGCTTGGTCTAAGCAGAAACAGCATTACCGCAAGCACAGCCGCCAGAATTATCAAAAACGTTTCCCGTGTCGGACAACCCGCCACAATAACCGCAAATTTACTCAATTTATCCGCCGTATAGGTAAGTGCATCCAAAGCAAGCCCCAGCGGTACCGCCGCCGCACCTATTTTAAGCCCCGTCAGCCCGATAAGCCCAAACCCCATAGCGTAAACCACTATAAAACTCATAAACGGTATAAGCAGCAGATTTATAATTATATCGTAAATATTAAGCGTATAATAGCTTACAAGCGTTATAATGCGTGTAAACAGCGTTGCCCCGAAAGATGCAGCCACAGTCCGCAGCATTTTGGCGCCCTTTTTATTAAACTTTGAAAGCGGCAAAAGCGCCAGCCCTATACCGAAAACCGACGAAAACGAGTATAAAAACCCCGTATCGAAAAGATACAGCGGGTTATGGATAAGAAGCAGTATCGCCGCGGCAGATGCGGAATTTATAAGATCGGACTGCCTGTATATCAGTTTTCCCAAAAGATAAACATATATCATAAGCACTGCGCGAGTGACCGAAACGCTGCCGCCCGTGAGTACCCAATACAGTGCAAGAAACAGCATAGTCACCACATAAGCCGCGCGCTTTGATACCTTTTTCAAAACAAACACCATAAACGCGGCGAGCACCGAAAGATGCAGCCCCGATATAGCAAGAAAATGATATATTCCCGCACCCTTGAAACTTTCTTTCACATCGTTTTCAAGCGCACTCTTTTCGCCTGTGGTTATCGCCTTTAATATGCCTGCCTGTTTTGCGGTAAAGTATCTGTCAAAGACCTCGCCCGTTCTGTCACGCAGACTGTACATAATATTTTTCAGCGTATAAAACGGCATTTTCGACCTGCCGATAACTTCGGGAAATGCCTCTTCACCGCAATACATACTGTAATCGCACCCGTGAATACGCAGATACAGCCTGTTGTCAAAATCCGACGGGTTCATTTTGCCGCTATGTGCGTAAAGCCTGGTTTTAAGCTTTATCTTGCTGCCAATATCATACTTTTTATCGGTAAATATCCTTATCCCGTATTTATCGGTTATAGCTGCGTTATTTTCGGTAATTATACTTTGCGTCACAACTTTATATATATTCCTGTCACCGCTTTTTGATGAATCAACGATCACACCGCTTATTTCCACGCTTTTTCTGTCTGCCGCAATATCGTTAAGCAGGTTTATATCGGGTTTGCTTCCCACCGTGCTTTTAAACAAAAATATCCCCATTATCGCCGCAAGCGGTAACAGGGATGCAAATTTTCGCTTTGTATTAAATTGACATACTGCGGCTGCGGTAATAACAAGTGCCGCGGCCGCAATGATCTTGTATATATCGTTGATGCCGTCGGAGAGATATGTTCCGTAATATATGCCTATACACATAAACAAAAGGATGTAAGGAAGAGGTCTTTTCATATTATTCTCCTTCCGCATCATAAACTATAACATCGAAAACAGTGAAAGCTGGCTGCTTTCTTCCATTCCGTCAAACATGTGCGCCTCACGCAAAAGTTCTATCAGCGTTTTGCCAAGGCCTGTACGTTTTCTGAAATCCTCAACATTTTCAAACGGTTTTTCCTCCCTTGCCTTCACTATGCTAAGCGCGGCGTTTTCGCCAAGGCCCTGTATCGTGCAAAGCGGCGGCAGAAGCCCGTTATCCGTCACCTTGAATTTTTTGGCATCACTGTTGTAAAGGTTCATTCTGTCAAATTTAAGGCCCCTCACATACATTTCGTGCACCAGTTCAAGCGTGGTGTTCATCGTTTTGTCTTTGGCCGTTTTGGCATCACCCTTTGCGGCGATCTCGGCCATTTTTTCCTTTACCCTCTCTATGCCGAAACTCATTGTGTTATAGTCAAAATCTTCCACTTTAACGGAAAAAGTTGCCGCATAAAAAGCATAAGGATAATTTATCTTAAAATAACCTATTCTGAAAGTATTGGTAACATAAGCCACCGCGTGACCCTTGGGGAACATATACTTTATTTTTTTACAGCTGTCTATGTACCATTCGGGCACACCGTGTTCGCGCATAGCAGCCTCGTGTTCGGGTGTAAGTCCCTTACCTTTTCTTACCTTTTCCATTATGTTGAAGGCAAGACTTTTTTCAAGGCCTTTTATTATCAGATAGACCATAATATCGTCACGGGTCGGGATTATCTCTTTGATAGTCGCCGTACCGTTATTTATAAGTTCCTGCGCATTGCCCGTCCAAACGTCGGTGCCGTGGGAAAGACCCGAGATACGCACCAAATCCGAAAAACTGTTGGGCTGGGTCTCTTCAAGCATCTGACGGACAAAACTTGTACCGAATTCGGGCAGACCGAGCGAACCCGTATTGCAGTTTATCTGCTCCCTTGTTACGCCAAGCGCATCGGGGCTTGTAAACAGCGATATCGTCGCCTTGTCATCCATCGGCACATCAAGCGGGTTAAAGCCCGTTATATCGTGGAACATACGAATTATGGTCGGCACATCGTGTCCGAGCATATCAAGCTTCAATAAGTTATCGTGTATCGAGTGGTAATCGAAATGAGTCGTTCTTACCACCGATGTAAATTCATTTGCGGGGTGCTGCACGGGGGTGAAATTATAAATGGTTTCATCATCGGGAACTATTATAAGACCGCCCGGGTGCTGACCCGTTGTTCTTTTAACACCCACGCAGCCAAGCGCAAGGCGCATTTTTTCGGCATTTGACATAGTTATACCACGCTGTTCGCAGTATTTCAATACATAGCCGAAAACAGTTTTATCCTGCAAGGTACCTATAGTACCCGCCTTGAAAACGTGACCGTCACCAAACAGAGTCTCGCAGTATCTATGCGCACGCTGCTGATATTCACCGCTGAAGTTAAGGTCGATATCGGGTTCCTTGTCACCGTCAAAACCAAGGAAAGTTTCAAACGGTATAGCCTGACCGTTCTTTTTAAGTTTTGTACCGCAAACGGGACAATCCTTATCGGGCAGGTCAAAGCCCGAGTTACCTGCGTTTGCCTTAACCTCTTCCGACTCAAAATCCGAGTATTTGCAATTTGGGCAAATATAATGCGGATCAAGCGGATTAACCTCCGTAATACCCGCCATAGTGGCAACAAACGAGCTGCCTACCGAACCGCGGGAACCTACGATATATCCGTTTTCCATACTGTTCCAAACCAGTTTTTGCGCAATTATGTAAAGCACCGAGAAACCGTGTTTTATAATGGAATTAAGTTCCTTTTCAAGTCTTTCGGAAACTATCTGCGGAAGAGGATCACCGTATATTTCCTTTGCCTTTTCGTGGGTTATGCGCACAAGGTCTTCTTCCGCATTCGGCATTTTGGGCGGATATGTACCGTCACGCACAGGTTTGACATCTTCTATCCAATCGGCTATCATATTTGTGTTTGTAACAACAACTTCGTAAGCCTTTTCCTCGCCGAGATACGAAAATTCATCCAGCATCTCCCGTGTATTTCTGTAAAAAAGCGGCGGTTGATTATCAACATCCTCAAAACCTTCGCCCGTCTGTACTATACGTCTGTATATCTCGTCCTCGGGATCGAGAAAATGCGCATCACAGGTTGCCGCAACGGGCTTGTTATACTTATCGCCAAGCGCAACTATCTTTTTATTCAGTTCATACAGTTCTTCTTCGCTTTCAACGCATTTTCCGCTTCGGCTTTTGTTGTTTATCATAAACCTGTTGTTTCCGACAGGCTGAATTTCAAGATAATCATAAAATTCCACAAGGTCTTTTATTATCTCTTCATTATATTCATCAAAAACAGCGTTAAACAGATCGCCCGCTTCACAGGCAGAACCTATTATCAGCCCCTCCCGCATTTCTATCAGCTTGCTTTTAGGCAATTTCGGGCGCTTGTTGTAGTAAACAAGGTGCGTATCCGAAATAAGCTCATACAAATTACGCAAACCTTTCATATTTTTTACAAGTATGATTATATGGTAATACTTAGGTATCATACGCGGGTTTATGCGTGATACCGCGTACTCGTTAAGCTGTTTTACGGTAGATACGCCGTCTTTTTTAACTATTTCTATCTCTTTTAAAAACAGGTCGGCCGTAGCCTCGGCATCGTTTACCGCGCGATGATGATTATGCAGGTCCACATCAAGTTCCTCGCAAACCGTTTCCAGCTTGTAATTTTCAAGGTTTGGCATAACCACCTTTGAAAATTCGACCGTATCTATAAAACCGTAGTCAAATTTATAGTTGTTCAGCTTACACCATCTTCGCATAAAGCCCGTATCAAACGGCGCATTATGCGCAACAAGCACACTGCCCTCGATAAACTCCAGAAACCTCGGGATAACATCAATATCATCTTTTGCTTCCGCAAGCATTTCGTCATTTATATTTGTCAGCTTGATTATCTTCGGTTCAAGCAGCTGATGTGGGTTGATAAAACTTGAAAATCGGTCGGTTATAACACCGTTTTCAATTTTTACCGCACCTATCTCTATAATTTTATCTGCATTTTGTGAAAGACCCGTTGTCTCTATATCAAAAACAACGAACTTTCCGTCAAGAGGATGGTCGATAACGTTTTTCGCTACCGCCGTTGTATCGTCAACAAGATAGCCCTCTACACCGTAAAGCACCTTTATATCCGCTTTTTTGGCGGCGATAGCCGCCTCGGGATAAGCCTGTACAACGCCGTGGTCGGTTATCGCTATAGCCTTGTGACCCCAGTATTTCGCCCTGTTTATGTAATCTGTCGCACTTGTTACCGCATCCATCATACTCATTTTGGTATGCAGATGCAGTTCCACACGTTTTACTTCCTCGTCATCTGTACGCACAACGGGCGCTTCGGCCTTGTTTATCTGCTTCACCATAATTACGGGCTCGTTTCTTTCGTATGCATCCACACTGTATGTACCCATTATGGTCGCATATTTATCGGCCTTTATCATATCGGCAAATTCCTCTTCAAAATCCTCCGGTTTTGTGAAAAACTTTGCCATTACCGAGTTTGACTTGTCCGTTATGCCAAATTTTACTATTAAACCGCCTTTTCTCGTTTCCGTTGTTTCAACAAAGATTATCCTGCCCGAAACCGCATATTCCTGCTCAAATACACGCAGGTCGTTTATTTTTGTTACGGGCACGGTTATCTCCTCGGTATTTACCGAACTTCTCGGGCTTCTCTTTTTATACAGCCCGTCCTTTTGCGGTGCCGCGGGCTTGGGCGCAGGCGCCGTCTTTGCACCCTTTTCCTGCTTTTTGCCGTCTTTTGCCTGCGTCTTTTCCTCCGTCTGCTCCGCGCGCTGCTCGCTCAGCCTCACCAGATCTTCGGGCGTGTATTCCTTTATAAAATTTATCATCTCAACGGGCTCGCCGTTTACCAGCTCTATTTTAAGCGGCAGGTCAAGCCTTTTTTTAAACATATCGCGTATATAATCATCAATATGCATTTTTGAAAGCATATACGCACTGTTGTTTTTTAATTCTATAACATATTTTTCATCGCAAAGACTGCGTTTGCAGTCATTAAGCGCCATAAACGCATATACCGACCGCCTTCTTATACTTTTAAGCAGGCTGTCCCAATACATTGCTATACGCGCCTCGGGCAAGCTATCGCCCATATCGTATTTTATATTAAGTTCGATTTTTTCCGCAAACGGAAAATTATCGCGTATATCCGATTTAAAATGTTCCAAACAGTCTTCATCGACCACACTCGGCGCATTTATATCCACAACAAATGTTTTTGTGTTTTTTACAAACATAATATTGCTGACATAAGACTCACGCAGGTTTGTCCGCACATTTGCCGAAAGATTCAAGCCGCTGAACACCTGTTCAAATGCTTTTGGTGCCAATTTTATTCTCCTTAATTTTCAATAACCCAATGCAGGTTACAGCTTGTCTATCTCCGCCATAAGCTCATCAAGCAACTCATTTTCGGGGCACTTTTTAAATATTTCGCCCTTTTTGAAAATAAGACCGTAACCCTTGCCTCCCGCAATACCGATATCGGCTTCTCTTGCCTCACCCGGGCCGTTTACAACACAGCCCATAACGGCAACTTTGATATTTTTATCAAGATTTTTACATCTTTCCTCAACCTTGTTTGCAAGGCCGATAAGGTCTATCTCCGTTCTGCCGCAGGTAGGACAGGAAACAAAATTAACGCCGAAACGCCTTAATTCAAGGCTTTTTAAAATTGCTTTAGCTGCCTTTATTTCTTCTATCGGGTCGCCCGTAAGCGAAACGCGGATAGTATCGCCTATACCCATAGACAAAATGCTGCCGATACCGACTGCCGATTTTACGGTGCCGTTATATACCGTACCGCTCTCGGTTATGCCCAGGTGCAGCGGATAGTCCGTTTTTTCGCTTAAAACACTGTATGTACGCATAGAAAACGGCACACTTGATGCCTTTATCGAAATGACCGTATCGTGAAAATCATATTTTTCAAGTATTTCTACATGTTTCATTGCGCTTTCCACAAGGCCTTCGGGGGTTACGGTATTACCGTACTTTTCAAGAAATTCCTTTTCCAAAGAACCCGAATTTACACCTATACGGATAGGTATGCCCTTTTCCGCAGCCGCATATACAACGGCCTTGACCCTCTCCTCGCTGCCGATATTTCCGGGGTTTATACGCATTTTATCCACGCCGTTTTCTATGGCTTTAAGCGCCAGACGGTAGTCAAAATGTATATCTGCAACCAACGGTATATCAATAGCGCTTTTTATATCTTTTATCGCCTCGGCAGCCGCCATATCGGGCACAGCCACACGGATGATCTCGCAGCCCGCTTCGGCAAGGCGGTTTATCTGCTCTACCGTCGCTTTTGCATCGCGTGTGTCGGTATTGCACATAGACTGAATTGCTATCGGGTTATTTCCGCCAATTTTTACATTTCCTATTTTTACTTCTCTTGTCTTTTTTCTGATTATAAAATTATCTGTACTGCCCATAAGAGACCCTTCTTTCAATTCAATTATCTCAAATTATTTTATCAACCGTGTAATATCGTTAAATGCAACAAAAATCGCAAGCATCATCATCAATGCAAACCCCGCAAGGTTTATCATACCTTCCTTTTCGGGCGGTATGCGTTTTCTGCGTATAACTTCCACAATATATATAAGCAGCCTGCCGCCGTCAAGCGCAGGTATGGGAAGCAGGTTCATAATGCCAAGGTTTGCACTTAAAAGCGCGGTAATATTTGCAAGCATAAGTATAGATGCCGCAAGTCCCGCCTCTTCCTTTGTTTCCTGATAGGTATCGCCAACTACAGATGTTACGCCTATAGGGCCCGAAAGTTCGCTCACGGGGATATCCCGCGTCACAAGCATAGCAATACTCTGCAAAGTTATTTTTATGGTAAATATACCGTCATTGCAGCCGCTTACAACACTTTCCGCAAAGTTTGCACGCGGTATCTTTGCAAGTTCCTCTTTAGGATATATGCCTATATCTATCATCGGCCCTTTGGCTACCATTACAACGCCTATAAAATATCTTTCCCTCTCCTCGTCATATTTTGGAGTGATAGGAACGGATATTTTCCCCGAACCGCGTTTTACCGTCAATTCCGCAGTATTCCCGCCGTTTTGCAGTATTGCAAGGTTTACATCCGTTGCACTTATTGTTTTTTTGCCGTTAACGGCTGTAATTATATCGTCTTTTTTAAGTCCCGCCTCGGCAGCGGCCGAATTTTCGACAACCTCGGCTATCTGCGTTGTACTCACACTCTGCATCATACCTATAATTATCATTACCGCTATAGCCAGCACAAAGTTCATCAGCGGGCCCGCAACACAAATTATCATACGTTTCCATACGCTTACATCAAGAAATCCCACTTTATCGCCATCGGTCTCATCCGTCATACGGCAGAAACCTCCAAGCGGCAAAAGCCTTATTGAATAAAGCGTGCCGCCAATCGTCGTGCCGCACAGTTTCGGCCCCATACCAACGGCAAATTCTTCCACGTTTACACCGCAGGCCTTTGCAGCCCTTAAATGTCCCCATTCGTGTATAACAACTATTATACTGAAAATAATTATTGTAAGTATAACCGACAAAATCTCAGATCTCCTTTATAACTA